>JAJTER010000087.1 GCA_021299835.1 Saprospiraceae bacterium
ATCAAAAATCGTTTGAGTCTCTCCTGACCCTGACGCTACGATAAGCAGATCTCCTTCACCTATACCAGGCACTGTTGAATCTCCTAACGTATAAGCTTGCAAACCCAAGTGGCCTAATCTCATTCCGAAGCCTCTGATAGCCATTCCAACTCGCCCTGCTCCACAAACAACTATTTTTTGTGCCTCTAGGATTTCGTCAATAAGCCTCTCAGCTTGATTATTATCCACTTTTGATAAAACTTTTTCAATTTCTTGCAGGATTATTCCAATTTTTGCTTTCATTTTTTGTTTGTGTAAATTATTAAAGTTTCGGTGTAAATTATCAGACCATTTTGTAAGGATATTTAAAACTGGTAAATAAATCTTGGTGAGATATTTGACTCAACCATGTATTTTAAAGGTTTATAATAAAATATTTTAAAGTAATTAAAATTCACCTAATTTAGAGTTGTGTATAATAACTCTAAATTAGGTGAATTTTTGACTAATCCGGAAATTTGCTTTTAACTATCTTATAATCTGGAAGTTATGATAAAAAATAGATTTTTATATAATTTTTATTTAGTTGATATTTAGTTTATGGCATCGACGAAACTTTAGACCCTTATTTAGCTGAATTTGATAAACATTGGTAAATGTCCTAGATAAAAAGAAAATCAATTAAACACCAAAATTTTGAATGAAATTCATTTTAATAATAATAAATATTTCTTCAAAATGATAGTAGAAAATTAATCTATAATTTTTGTAAATATTATTTTTATCAAATTCAATCATCCGCTAATTGTTCTATGCCTTCCATGACAGCTAATTCTGTATCGTTATCCAGGGCACTGGTGGCTTCGTCGAAAACAATGACCTGCGCATTTTTATAGAGTGCTCTGGCTATACCAATCCTTTGACGTTGACCACCAGAAAGGCGAATACCTCGCTCTCCAACGAATGTATCGTATTTTTGAGGTAATGATTCTATCGTTTCGGCTATTTGTGCCTTTTGTGCCGCTTCCCTTACTTTAATCATATCAATTTTATCTAGTTCAACACCAAAAGCGATATTTTCCGCTAAAGAAGTATCGGATAGATAAATAGCCTGAGGTACATGAGAAAGTATGACCTGCCAGGATCGATGATTATGATTATCAATGATGTTGTCATCAATTTTCAGATACCCTTTTGTAGGTATCAACAATCCCATAACCACATCTAATAAGGTACTCTTTCCACAACCCGTAGTTCCAACGAAACCATAACGTTTACCCTTTTCAAGGGTCAAATTAAGATTTTTCAACACAATAGCTCCCCCTTGGCTATAACTGAAACTGAGATTTTCTAATTTTATAAACTTCTCAAATTTTATAGACTGTGGATTTAACTTATGAGCATGATCTGGGAAGGGTTGTTCCAGAAATTGTAAACCATCCTCAACCGATTCCTGAGCACCTCTCATGGCCGTCCAATTATAGTAAAAATTTTGTAAAGCGGGTAATAAACGCTGAGCGGCTAATGCCAGCGCTGCTAAAATAGGAATAGCCGCCATAAATCCATCGCCCTTCAATACCAGTTGATAAGAGATGATACAAATAAATATTATACCTAAAAATTCAACAATTAATCTAGGGCTATTGCCCACAATTTGATTATTTGCTGCGGATTCATTATATCGTGATTGCGCTCTGTTAAAAATTTTGCCGTACGTTTCTTGTGTACCATCAATAAGAACATCCCTAATACCTCCAAGTCCCTCCTGTAAAGCTTTAACCATCTTCGGATATTCTCGACTTAACACAACTGAATTCGTCGCAAGTCTCTTTTTTACTAATAGAATAATTCCAGCATATAAAACACCAAATCCAAAGAATGCAGTTAATGCAGCGAAAGGGTTTATAGTAAATAATGTAATAATTATCGCCATAATAGTCACACTTGATGAAATAAGGTTCATCAGTGGATTAATCAAACCGGTTAAAATGGCTGAAGCCTTATTTGTAATACCAGATATAACCTCGCTACTATTCCTCGACACATGAACAGCATAAGGTTGATAAAGCGTTCTAATATAAATACTGCTACTAAATGCAGCAGAAGTCGCAGATCCAAGTCTTGTTTGAGCCCATAATAGCAATAATCTTAAGGCTATACCAACAAATATTAAAATACAGAATGCAATAGTAAAAGGCAAAAGGAGCTCTTCCTGAGTCTTGATACCCACAAAATTTATGAAAAACTGGGCAGATGGATGGTTAAATACCTTTTCTGGATTAGACAATACCCCTATGTATGGTAATAACGCAGAAATACTGATGGCCTCCATGAAAGAAGCAACCGTCATCAATCCTAACAAAAGAATAAAATATACCTTTCTCCGCGGAGTAAGATTCCTCCAAACTCTTTTGAAATTATTCTTTATCGAGGGTCTTGACATGTAATTTAATATATTAATTAGGGCTATTCAGTTAGTGATTTTTTCTATGGAGAAATTACTCAACCTGCAATTTGGACTGACTTAAAAACCAAATCCTCCTTAGGAATTGGTAAATTATCCTCTTTTAAACTTTCAAGATATAGTGCCACCGCTTCCGTAATATTCTCTACCGCTTCCTCAAAATTATCACCTTGTGAATGACATCCTTTTAAAATAGGACAAAAAGCATGATACCCACCCTCCATTTCTTTTTCAAAAATGACGGTATAATTATAAATTTGAGCACTTTCTGATTTCATTGTTTTCAGTTTTTTTAATCTAACAGATTCATATAAATGCCCACGTCCTCCAGCTTTTTTGCTGAAAACTCCTCCGGCCTGTACAAGCCTATTCTTATTTTTTTATCAATTAGATTTTCAACACGTTCAGTTAATCTGAACAGATAAGCTCGATCTACATTCCCCACTAATATCAGGTCAATAAATGGGGAATTTCTTCCCAATGCCAAATCACCTGTCAAATATACTTTTTCCAGATTTCCTAACTGATTCAAAACCATAATTTTGTCTTTGTATTCAACTCTCCTTCGCATTCTTCAATCAAATGCATTTCAGAAAGTTTATTCAACTCAAGCCGAACGGTATTACTGCTGACATCCAACTCTTTTTCCAAACCTCTGAGAAAAACTTTGGTCTTTGGATTCAACAAAAAACGAGTGAGTAACTTAAGTCTTATTTTACCCGAAAAAAGCTGATCTAATATCAAAAATATCTATTTTATTTAAGGTTTTTATACGCTTTCGCCCCGATGAGTCGCAAAGTACTCTTCCAGGTGATGTATTATTGAGTAGTAAAAATACAAAAATTAATGCAATATTAAAAATAATTTATATTATAAAAATACTCGCCTTGCAAAATAACCACAAAACCAAACCAAAACCGTGACTCAAAACCTTTATTTGCCGAAAATATTACATTGGAACCTGTCGGGGATAAGACGCGAAGCATCGCGTCTCTACAAATAACTCGCCATCTATACCAAAGACCAACTCATATGGTATATCGACAGGAGCTAAGTTATCCTCCAGGTAATATATAATCAGCCAATGCTTTTTTGATATTATTTTTCATTGTTTGCCAGGAAGTATTATGGAACATAAATGGCATTTCCTACTCATCGGCATCATCAAAAAAAATAATACTCTTTAAAGCGAAAAAGAGAGAACTGTCACTAAATTTTTGCAAATAAAAATCCAGTATCTGGTTTAATGTGAAAATTTTTAGTAACTCATTTAAATCAATAAAATCTTTTTTTGAACCTCTATTTATAATTGCTGCCATTTTCATCGCAGCAATTTCTTTTGAACTAGCTAATCGTAAATTATCCTCAACCAATGGATTATCAATCCATTCGTAAGGATAAAAAACTATATCTATTTTAACATCATTTAAAAATAATGAGTCAATTTTTTCATTCCCAAAAAAATCTAAATCTATTGATTATCGATGCCCATGTATTAAGGCTAAAGCTGTTCCACCAACCAGGCGATAATTCTGAAATAAAACAGATTCATTTATTTTATTTAATAAATCCAATGTTGGCTTGTCAACGACCTTGTATTGTAACATCTAAATGCTTCTTTTGGTGTATTTGAAATGGTTGCAATAAAATTTAAATCCTTAGGACTCATTGTTCGAAAAGTTTTTGCAGTGTTAACAATTTCCTCTAACGTATATACCCTAACAATACAAAGCCATTCATCCATATTACCTCTTTCAATTACTCTTTCTATGATTGTTTTTTTATTTTTTTCCCAACACATTTTACTATTATCAATATCCCAAAACAGATGTTTAGATAATAATTCCATCGGATTATCAGGTATTTCAGGTAGCGTTGAAATCTTAACTTTATAATTTTTTAGGCTTAAAAAACAGGAGATTATCTTTTTTTAACCTAATAAAGATAAGCATTTTTTGAATAACATCGCTCTCCAATGCTGATAACCAAGCTTTTCATGACGACATTGTCCAATATAACCAAAATAATGGTCACGCAACCGCTACAAAATCTGGTAACCATAATTTAGGACAACCAGGATTGCCCCTACGGGTGAGGTACTACATAATTGGCTTGTACCTGATTGCGTTCGGTTTTGTTATAAACAAGGTCCGTCTCTTTTCCAGTTTTCTCTAAAAGACGCTATATAGTGTCAAACAATGATGAAAAACAAGCTTTACGTTTAAAAACCTATTAATCCTTTAAGATATTGGTCAAAAAAGGCTCTTTTTAACTCCCTGTTTGGGAATTTTAATTTAAATACCTGCTCCTGGTCAACAATGGCCGTATCTCTAATGGCCAGATACCCACTTTGAAAAAGAAGAGATATGGGATCAATATTGTCAATATCAAAAGCATCTAAAATCTCAGGTGTAACCTTAATATTCTCAAAATCGGGTGCAAAATATTTAATTTTGATTAATAGTCCAACGTGGTATGTAAGAGTGCCCGTCCTAAACCAGTAATTTTGAAACATGAATCTTTTGTTTGAAAATGAAAGAATATCGTATGGATTGTAAACAGATTCCGAACCTGCCCAGTTAAAACCATAATACCATTCTTTTACTTCCTCCGGGTCACAGTCGGCAAAATATTCCCTGAAATAATGTTGGAGTTCCTTTTCTGTAAAACCAAAAACAGAAGAATATGTTTGGCTAATTGTAATATCATTAAGATGGTTCAAACCACTACAACTGCGCCCTTTTAAAAATTTGGTCACGCCTGTCATAAATATGAATTGTAGATTGGCATCCTGGCTTTTAAAAACTGAAAAAAGATTATTCAATCCAAATAACAACTCTTTTGCCGTTGATAAATTACCAATATTGTCAAATATAGGTTTTTCGTAATCATCAAACAATACCACTACCCTTTGGCCATATTTCTCTCTTGCACCTTTTATTAAATCTGCAAATCTGCCACTAATGCTTTTATTTACGGTCGAAATTCCAAGATTTTCCTCATTAAACAAAAGGATTTCATGAATTTTTTCATCTAAATCTTTCCCGCTTTTCAGCATACCCTCTGCAAAATCAAATTTGATGACTGGATATTTCTTAGTCCAGTCCCATTTGTCGTAAATATACAGACCCTCAAATAACTTTTGGTTCCCCTCAAAAATCTCCTTTAAGGTGTCAACAAACAGACTCTTCCCAAAACGGCGTGGACGGGATAGTAAAAAACGACCAGGCGATTTTATGAGATTGAACGCATATTCTGTCTTGTCAACATAGATACTATTCGATTCCAGTAAAAGACTTAAAGTACTTATCCCCAGTGGAAGATTTTTTAGGTTCATATATTTTATATTTTCTTCAATATACGTCCTTTTCAAGGAAGATGTATGAAAATCCATTCCGTAAAGACGATGCATGCATTGTCTTTACGGAATAATATGGAAAACTCACAAGGTTAGCTTTGCTAAGTCTGTGTATGGAAGGATAGTCCTCCCATGACTTCTTTTCTCCATCTGATTTCCATCATAGATGACATAACCGCCTTCTTCGCCTAATCGCAACCACTTTAAATTATTGCACTAAAAATTGAACTTTGGACCTAGCTGATCGAAAAATCATGATTTTTCGTGCAATACGGGAATTAGATTCCCGTATTGCAAGGTTATTGATTGAACAAAAAGAATGAGGTGGTTCAGTTATCCTCCAGGTAATATATAATCAGCTAATGCTTTTTTGATATTATTTTTCATTGTCTGCCAGGAAGTATTATGGAACATAAATGGCATTTCCTGCTCATCGGCATCATCAAAATAGGCAAGGCTCTTAAGCACCAGAAAAATAGAACCATCGTGGTATTTTTGAGAATACAAATCAATTAAAGTAGATAGCGTGAAATTTTTTAAAATAAAATATAGGTCGATAAAACCCTTTTTACTACCTCTACCCATTATTGCATTTAACTTCTTTAGCGGGGGGTCTTAATATCATTGATTAAGAGGCTATGAATATTTTTTGAATTCTTTAGAAGGACGACTTCACCAAGGGTCTTTAATTCATCTATCAAAATGTCAAACTCAACGTTTAAAATACCAAATAAATCAATATCAATTGATTTTCTATGTCCAATCTGAAGGGCTAAGGATCTCCCACCAACTAAGCGCATTTCGCTCAATATATCCAAGGATTGCAGTTGTTTTAATAATCCCAGTGTGCCTTCATCAACTGTTTCGTAGTGTAACATCTGAAATTATTTATAGGAAGTCCAGTTATATTTACCAAAAATGCCAGTGCTTTTGGATCTAATGTTCTAAATTGAGTAGCTACCCTGCCAATTTCAGTTAACCCATACCACGCTGTAATTAAATGCCAATCATCGATGAGCCCGTATTCCAACACTCTGTGTATAATAAAACTTTTGTCCTTTTCAACCTCAATTTTTGTTAGAGGGGTGTCCCAAAACAGATGTTTCGATAATAATTCCATCGGATTATCAGTTATTTCGGGTAGCGTTGACATCTTAACTTTAAAAATTTTTAGTCTTAAAAAACAGGAGGTTATCTTTTTTTAACTAATTAAAGATAATTAAATTCTTTTATTAACATCGCTCTCCAATGCTGATAGCCCTCTGCTAATTCAGCGGCCGCAGTAATAGCTGCTAAAATGGCAGCAAATCTTACAGCCTCGTTGTCAGGATATTCATGAGATAAACGGTTCCGAATTTCACGCCAGCGAAACCAATTATTAACATCGAGATACCCAAGTTTTTCAAGACGATTTAAGCAATCAATCATCCCCCAGTCCTCGTATATTTCAAATAAAGCCGATAAAGTTGCAGGAACCAGCCTTTGACCTATCGCATCTTGCAACTTAGAAAAACGAAAAAGCAACTGATCCAGTATTCTTAGTTGATTAGGGTCTTTTTCAAGTCCCGCTAAATCAACTACTTTAAAATTTTGCCAATCGGCTAAGGCACTTTCAAGAACTGAAAGATGACGATCAGCCTCCCAAACAGCCGTTTTTAACTTATTATCATTCATTCCACAGGTATTTTTGCAATAATTATACCTTTTTCTCTTGCTTTATGAACAATTGGTCGTTCATCGGGACAGTCCGTTGGTACGATTAACACATCTATTTTCTGCTCTCCCAATATTCGATATAGCCTGGCCAAAAACCTATTTCGCTTATCCACCAAATCGTCAGGAGCTAAAACATCTGGCGTTTCAACAAGCAAATCAATATCACCACCCCGGCGATGGTCATTTAATCGCGAACCAAATAATCGAACCATAGCGCCGGGTGAAAAAAAGACCTTTGCTGAATCTTCAATTGCTTTAATTTCTGTGTCCGTTAAACGCATAATAAAGAATTAAAATAAACTCAGGAGAAAAAATCAAATAATAATTTGACCTAAAGATACGTCATTAATATTAAACCCAAAAAATGTTACAAATAACCTACCTATTCATAACAAATACGCACCCTCTAATCCTCGAAATCCTGTAAATCCTGATTCAAAACCATAGCTATAAGCACACCAAAAACCAAAACAAAACCTCCCTTTATAAATAATTACAGATTTCTTTATATATGTTCTCGCATCGCTATTTTATATGCTTCTTCCATAATGTTGTTTATGATATAAATAGTCAATTTCCCACATAGATGTGATTCTGTTTTCCTCCCGTGCAAGGCGATACGCATTTTTTACATATAACACTTTTCCTGTTGTAACGATTGAAAGTGCCAATGGAATGGGAATATGATTAATATCTGCTACTGATAGCCGGTTTTCTGGCCATCCCAGGGCATCAATCCAATCAAAAGCAAGCAATTCAGGCTGCAATCGTTTGTCCCAGGCGTCCTCAGGAAACGAATTAAAGGCTACGGCCAAATCGTAATCACTATGTTCATTAGCCGTCCCTTTGGCTTGGGAACCATAAAGCCAAAGTACGTCAATGCGGGCATCTGATTTTGCCAAAGCAATCAATTTTTCAATTATATTATCCTCTATTGGTGTAATCATTTTAACATCGGATGTAATGATGAATCAATTTAGCCAAATCTCCTCCTCTTCCCACTCCTTTATATTCCTTAAACTGCTACTTAGATGAATACCAACGCCAATAATCTTCTTATTTTTAAGTTTATAGGGCAAAAAATATTCTTTTTGCCTGATTTGCTCCAGGGCTTGTTTCGCCGATATATCCAGTTTGAATTCAAATATATAAACGGTATCCGGCATTTCAATCACGCTATCAATGCGGCCATTGCTCGTGCAAACTTCACTTTGAATGCGTAATCCCATTTGGGTGAAAATAAGATGTATGGCCGCATGATAAAATTTCTCCGTCGATGGAGATACCAGTTGATAGGGAATCGATTGAAATAGTACCTTAAGATTTTCCATTACCTCCGATATATTTCCCTTTTGAAAGGATTCCTCCATGTTAATGGCCAGTTCTAGTCCGGACGGCGCCATTTCTGTGCTGGTGTAGGCCTCCATCAAATATAACAACATGGTCTTTTTTACCTCATAATTGGGGTAATCCAGGATATATAATCCATTTTCAAGCCGGGATTGTATGGTTAGATACCCTGTTTGATACAATAAGCCGAAAATCCGCAAATCTTCCAGGTCATAAGAAATAAAATCCAGTTCCGTTTTCTTTTGATTTTCCAGATTGTACAGGCCCTTTTCCTTCAACAATTGAATTAAAAAAGTGGGGGTCCCTGTCTCAAACCAATAATTATTAAATTCTTTCGATTTGAAAAATAGGTTTACCGACACCGGGTTATAAACAGTTTCAACTGCCTCATGAAAACGATAACCATTGTACCATTTTTTCAAATCTGCCAAAAGAGATGGTCTCGTCTTTTTTAATTCTTTCTGGCATTCCTCTATTTCATGCTCAAAATTATTCTCCAATTCCGATTGCGTGTAGCCAAGCATCGACGAAAATGACTTTTCAGCGCTGATATCCCACAGATTATTCAAGCCAGAAAATATGCCTACTTTTGAAAATCTGCTCACTCCGGTAAGCATTACAAATTCTAAATGAGCGTCTTCGTTTTTAAGCACTGAAAATAGATTTTTTAAAATACCCCTATTTTTCAATGCCTTTTTATAATTCTTACCTAAAAAATGAGTGATAGGTGCATCGTATTCATCAATCAATATGACTACTTTGGCTTTTAATGCCACTTTTGATATAAGTTGGCTTAGTTTAATTCCTAAAGAAAAATCATTTTTCGGTAAATTATATTTGTCATATTCTATGTCCAGCAAATGATGTAAGGATTTATTCAAATCCTGTTCATCTAAATCTATCCCAATAAATGTAAAATGAATCACGGGATGAATTTTCTCCCAATCCCAATGATCATAAATCCAAAGACCCTCAAAAAGTGATTTGCTACCCGAGTATAACTCTTTAATCAAAGAGATATGTAGCGACTTCCCAAAACGTCTCGGGCGGGATAAAAAATAATATTTACCCGTCGTACATAAGGTGTGGACATACCTGGTTTTATCGATATATCTGAAACCTCTCTCAATAATTTCCCTGAAATCTGAGAATCCTATGGGAATCAACCCTTTCATGTATTCCTCATTTTCACAAATATACGTGATTTACGCAGCACTTCCTTGTAACTAATATTGTGCAAATCGGTAAATCCCTCACTAAATTCAAACAACTCTCCACCTATATTTATAGCCCGGAAAGTGCGCATTCCTTTCGCTTTAAAATCCTCTGGAATGGTATTATAATCAATACTCAGGAACCAACGTACCCTGGCATTTTCAAATTCAAGATATCCTGCGGCGGTATTTGGGGTATGGACATGTACTATATTTTCCTGCACAGCGCCAAAAATCCAGCTTAACATATCGAAAAAATGAACGCCAATATTCGTAGCAATACCGCCCGATTTAGTAACATCACCTTTCCAACTGGTGAAATACCAATTTCCACGGGACGTAATATAAGAAAGGTCAACCTCCCATTTTTTATCTTTCGGACTTTTTTGAATGCGATCACGAAGGGCAATGACACTAGGATGTAAACGAAGTTGAAGGATGGTATTTACCTTTTTATTTGTCTCTTTTTCGATCTCCTGAAGAGCGTCAATATTCCATGGATTGAGAACGATGGGCTTCTCGCAAATGACATCGGCACCAATTCTTAAACCAAATCGAATATGCGAATCGTGGAGATAATTGGGTGAACAAACGCTTACATAATCTAAATTTTGCTCATTTCGCTTCAATTTTTCAACATGCCTGTCGAATCTTTCAAATTCGGTAAAAAACTGAGCATTAGGAAAATAACTATCAATGACCCCAACAGAATCGAAACGGTCCATAGCTGCGACCAAATCATTTCCTGTATCCTTAATGGCTTTCATGTGTCTGGGCGCAATGTATCCAGAAGCACCGATAAGTGCGAATCTTTTCATCTTTGCAAAATTTAGCCCACAAATCTATTCATTTTTATGAATAAATGCATCGGTTATTTCATCCATACGTTTTAATTTAAGGACAAAATCACCCTTTATCCGACGTCGAAACTCATTTAATTTGTGCAATGAATCATCAATTTCATCAGGAATAATAAATTCAAGCCATTCTCTCATTCTTTTAGCCAGCGTGGGAGATTTCCCCTTTGTTGAAATGGAAATTTTCAAATGCCCTTTTGTAACGATACTCCCCATATAAAAATCGCATAAATGCGGTGTATCAGCAATATTCACCAGAATTCCTTCTTTTTGGGCATCCTTTGAAACCTTGACATTCACCTCCTTATCGTCGGTAGTGGCAATAACCAACTGATGGCCTTTCAAAAAAACCGATGCATATTTTTCATTAATGATGGTAACCTCTTTGTCAGCAATGAAGGCCATAGTTTCATCTCTGACCATTGGCGAAACTAAGGTAACTATAGCTTGCGGACTCGATTTAAACAAGAAGGTTAACTTTTCCAGGGCTACAAATCCGCCTCCAACAATTAAAATGCGGATATTTTCAGGTTTAATGAAAATGGGATAAAGATCATTCATATATAGGCAGGTATCTGATGAATTTGATTTTTAAATTGGACGATAGAGGATTTGACAATGGATCCAAAAATAAGCATAGCGGGCGCCTCTATCTCATTTTCAAAAACCTGCAATTCAATTTGTTCCAAATCGGAAAGCAAGGTTTTTTCATTGGGTAGGGTTCCATTGGAGATGACAGCAACAGGGTAATTCAATGGTTTATATCGTTTAAAAATGGAAACAATTTCACCAATATTTCCCAGCCCCATAAAAACAATAACTGTTGCTGACGATTTGGCTGCTGGTAAAATATCCTTTGAAACGGTACCCCTTGAAGTCGTCCCCGTTGTAACCCAGAAACTTTCCGCTACACCTCTTTGCGTAAGTGGGATTTTATGCCTGGCTGCAATACCACTGAAGGAAGAAATTCCCGGAATTACCTCTGTATCGATTTTTGCATTTTGGGCCATTTCGAGTTCTTCATTTGCCCTTCCAAATACAAAAACATCTCCCCCCTTTAATCTGACCACCCGCTCTCCCTGACTAGCTAAGGTTACCATTTTAAGAGAAATATCCCGTTGTAAAATAGAATGTAACCCCGCTCTTTTGCCCACATACATTTTTATGGCTCTTTTATTATAATCAAGTAAATCCTTATGTATCAAAGCATCATAAAGGATATAGGTAGCCTGTTGAATCGCTTTTATCCCCTTTAAGGTAATGAGTTCAGGATCGCCAGGGCCAGCACCGACTAATTTTATATTTCCTTTAATTAACTTGTTCATTTCTTTGATTTTTTATCCACTTAATGGTATTTGAGGCTGTATCCAAATAATTTTCAGCAAAAAGGAAAGTCAGTTTATCTGTCCTGTTCTTATCGATAAGCGCTTCAAATGAAGTACCAAATTCAGGGTTAAAATCAGGGAAGTGGATATCAAAAGCCTTTATAATGGATTCATGAGAGTTAACGGAAACATTTTTAGCGGTTAAAAGAGCTTTTGCTGCCCTAATTTGGGCGGCGTAAGCATGATAAACGGCATCACCAGGTTTACCCTCCTTTAAGGAATTTTCAGCCCATTCATACATTTCATCTGCTTCAAAAATCAAGGTTTGAATCAAATCTATCATCACACCGGCACACTCCCCCACACCGATAGCCTTTTCATATTTGGTTTCATTTCCCCAATCTATAAAATCAATGGGCGTTAACTGACTGGTATCTGCAAATGATTTTAGATGCTGGAAAAAATAATCAGCCGTTTTCCTATCGTAATATTCATTGAAATTTTCATTTTCAAGATGTCTATTTGAAAAATCATTTAATATCCAACGCAAAACATCGGGAACTTTTCTGGATGGCACTTTCAGTAATTTGTCAGCAAAACGTCCAAATCCATTTCCCAAAAATCCGCCGCCCAGTAAAACTTGTGTAGCCGGGGCAATTTGATTTCCCTGCTGGATGGTCATACCCTGAAACCCAATATTGGCAATGGTATGTTGCCCACAAGCATTCATACAGCCACTTATTTTAATGGTCAATTGATAATCGGTAATTAAATCCTCAAACTCTTCCTCAATCACACGTTTCAGTTCCGATGCCAACCCCATGCTGCTACCAATGCCGAGATTACATGTATCGGTTCCTGGACAAGCAGTAATATCATTAATACGTTCAAAACCAGGGGTTGCCAATCCTATTTCCTTCAAAGCCAAATACAAGGCAGAAATATTTTCTTCAGGAATATGCCTCAATAAAATACTTTGGGAAACGGTGAATCTACTATCATCACCAGCATAAATTTTGATGATATCAGCTAAAATCCTTGCCTTATGAGATGATATATTTCCATTTTCTATGGGAATGCCAACAGCAAATAAGCCAGATTGCTTCTGCTTGAACACATTGGTCTTAAACCATTTTTCAAAAAGTAAATCTGTCGGATTCGATAGGGCAAATAAGTTCGGTTGTGAAAAATGGGCAACATCAGATTCATTCAAAAGGGGGGCACTTTGATTATTTAACTCAAGATTCACCCACTGCATAAACTGCTCCAATCCCACTTCCTTGATTAAAAATTTAAGGCGGGCCTTATTCCTTTTTACTCTTTCCCCATATCGGTCAAAAACCCTAATGACAGCTTCTGACATTGGAATAATTTGCTCTGCTGGAATAAAATCAAATAATATATCGGCACTTCTTGGTTGAGCACCAATGCCACCACCGAGTAACATTCTAAAACCCTTAACATCATTTTCAATGACAGGAATAAATCCAAGGTCATGAAAATAGGTATATGCAGTGTCAGAAGCAGAACTTGAAAACGCCACTTTGATTTTCCGTCCTAAATCCTGACAAATTGGATTTCTTAAAAAATAATGGAAGAATTGATTGGCATAAGGCGTTACATCAAAAGCCTCCTCTGGATCAATGCCTGCAAAAATAGAAGCTGTAATATTTCTCACTGTATTTCCACAAGCTTCTCGCAGCGTAATTTCATCCTTTTCCAATTCAGCCCATAATTCAGGTGTTTTGTCCAACGAAACATAATGAATCTGAATATCTTGTCTGGTAGTAATGTGTAAATTTCCCGTTGAATAGGTTTCAGAAACATCTGCTATACGAATCAATTGACGAGCAGTAAAACGACCTAAGGGTATTTTAATTCTGACCATTTGCACGCCATGTTGTCTTTGACCATAGACGCCTCTTGCCAAGCGAAGACTTCTGAATTTTTCCTCTCCAATCAGGCCATTTTTAAAGGCATATATTTTCTTTTCCAGATCTAGAATATCCTTTTCGACTACTGGATTTTCAAATTCGGTTCTAAAACTTTGCATGTGATTCGGGTTAAATGAGAGGACAAAAATAATTATTATTTCTATAAATCCTATATAATTAGTAGAATAAATAAATTCATGTCATTTTTAGCAACCTAGGAAGTTGCCCCAATAATTAACTCCATTATTTAATTTAATAAACAACTATAAATCACCACGATAAAATAGGGGAAAATAAAAAGGCAGATAGCTTATCGGTAAAGGAATTGGTCTAAGAAGATGCCCTTGCTCTATTGCCTTTAAACCATTTAATATTTCACAAATCCCTTTACCTCTTCATTATTTCCATTTTTACAATGTATGAAATAATGTCCTGAGGCCAGGTGATGAAGGGATATTTTCTCGGAAATAGCAGATTCTGTGGTATTGTAAATGGTTTGATGCTGCACCATTTTTCCATCTTGCTGTATTATTTTTATGTGAATTGGATAAGGATTTGCTGTAATTTCCAAATGTAAAATTTCAGCAACTGGATTACCCATAATCTTAAAAAAGGATATTTCCTCTTTTCTGAATTCTCTCGTTGGCGTCTGCACAGACAAGGAATTTAGTCTTAACAACAAAGGGTAATGGTCTGAGGTGGTAGTGGCATATTCAGGAATCCATTGGACTATTTCTTCCAACATTTGGGTACTCCCTTTTACATATCGATTTTCTAACTCATTGGAAATCATTACATGGTCAACTACATCCTGATAACCTATTACAGAATTATATTTTGCTCTACTTAAAGGCAAACTCAAAGCAACATAGCGGTCTGAGTCTATCGAATCCTTTACTATATCGTCGTATGATGATAACCGCGATGCTGTACCCTTGGAAATAGTTTCGTCCAGATCATCATTGTAATCACCGATAATCATGACATTTGCCTTACTAAATTGTTGGTCTAAAGTATCTTTCAGTTCTTTTGCGCCCGCCTTTCTTCTCAGGTAATCTTGTTCCGTGTCACCCGCTTTTCCATGAAGCCCTATGAGGTATAATGGCTCCTGAAATCCTTGAAATGTGTTGGAATTTTTAATTTTTGCCTCCATAAGATAAGGTAATCTACCGCTGGCCCAATTTGCAAAAGCCGTTGAGCTACTTTTCAGTAAACCTCTAAACTGAACTGCTTCCACCAGTGATTTCTTGAAAACGTAGGCTATTTTTTGACCAGACGGATAATTTGAATTTAATGAGTCCGTGGCATTAGAACAATAATCGGAAATAGAAACGCCATAACCATCCAATGATTGAATCATTCGGCGAAACCTTTGTACATCAACCACTTCGATGAATACATAGATGTCTGCATCTAATCTATTCATGGTTTTTTTTATGTTTTGCTCTGCCAGATCGTCATCTTTAGGTCCAAAACCATTCGCAGGATTCCCAAACCAATTGATATTCCAGCTTACTATATCCAGGGTATTTTCCGCAGGAATGGTATTACCATTTACTTCAACAGCAAATAATTCTGAATTATCAATTATAAAAATAATTTTACCCTTATCTGAAACATTAGGTGTTTTTTGGTTATAACGGATAAATAAAGAAGGCAAAATGCCACTTAGTTCCGCTGGATTTATGGATATTTCTGTTGAAAAAATCTTATTATCTCTTGAAATTTCAAAATAGGAACTTGCTTTTATGAATACGTTGGAAGTCAGATTCAATATTTGATAATTTATCTCTTTTCCTTCAGTTGCGACACCAGGTTTTGCCTTATCGAAAGTAATTAAATTTAGGCTGTGCAAAACACCAATGGGTTTTGCCGGAATCATCAAATTATTGATTTTAACCTCGTCCAAAAACAGTTGACTAGCTCCTTTTTCTGCATTGGATAAATATTGAAAGGCGATATAAGTGTTGGCGGATTTATACTTAGTGATGTCCAAAGAGGCAATCTGCCGCCAATTTTCATCTCTTAAAGTAGGATAAATTACCTCTAACTCCTTCCAGTTATTTGAACCAGGTTCAGGTCTGGAAGCCTGATTTACAGCAATATACACTTTCAAAGGCATCCCTTTAAATCTACTTTTAATCGCGAACGATATGGAAGGATTTGTATAAAGCGACAAATCGAGGGAGGGTGAAATGAGCCAATCATTATTATCTCTACCGCCAATGCCTGGCGTAAAACCATTTATGACGATACCATTATTTGATGGATAACCATCGGAGTTGCAACGCCAGGTGCTGTCTCCCAGTAAGTTATCCACTTGCCATTCGTCGATTAAAAATGAACTACATTTATTAAAGGAATATTCATAAATAGGCCAGTCATTGGTTGTGAAATTCCAGATTTCCTTGGTATTAATGCCAGGAAATGTATTTCCCGACACATCAGAAAATAATCCTGCAGGTATTTCAACATCATAAGTTGTAGACAATTTGAGGTTTTCTAACTGGAAAGAGGCTGTATTTCCTGCAACATTGATTTGACTGGAGGGAATAACAGTAGCTATTTCGCGGGTATCTGATTTGCGTATAAGAATATTTCCACTTCCAATTTTTATTGTTTTTGAAAAGGCAATACTAAAAGACGATGTAATATTTACCCCCTTGGCCATATTTTTTGGGAAAAGGGAAAGGATGGTAGGATTTTCGTTGGTAGTGGCGCCTAAAATAGCTTCCATTTTAAAATCCTCTATACCCAAAGCATCATCAGCACCAGTAGCATTAAAGTCTTTCCATCTAAGATAAAATTTTTGACCTGGTTCAATATTTAAATCCTTGATAAGAAAAGTAATAAGCACTTTATTCTCTGGCAAATTACCATTTAACGGACCTACTGTTCCTGCTTTTACTGGAGCAACCAGATCGAGAGAATCTATATCCTTCCAGGTTCCATTAGATAAATTAGTAGCATCAAAACTAATCTGAAAATCCAATCTATCTATTCTATTTAATGCACCAAGCCGCCATTGTTCTCCTGTATAAGTTACTTTTAATTCTGAAAAAGAAGAAGATGTTGCATTAGTAAAGCCAACGCCAAGAGCAGAAATCAAGGAACCAGATTGAAGGCAACCCAAGGAGCGATCCTCTGCATCTATCACACCAAAACTATAAGTATCCCCTGAATTTGCAGTTCCATTAGATGCTGTATATAAACCATTTGCATTCGTTCCGGACTCTTCGAGCAACCAGCCAGTTGGCAGAATATTACTATTACCTGTTTTTACCAGCGAATTAAAATTTTCCAGATAATTACTTTCGATTAACTTAATTTGAGCAAAATGAGCCTTACTTAATAAAATAAATAGTATTAAGAATGGTATTGATTTAGTATAGGTCGGCATGTAAAAAAATAAGTGATTTATAATTTTTAAATATAAAACAACACTTTTAATAAAAATGATAAAATGATTAAAAATTTATTAAAATTATTTTTTGAAAAATATTTATTCTTTTTATTTTGTAATTAAAATATAGGCTATGAGAAATTTAACCATACCCCTACTTCTTTTTATTTTAACCAGGATGAATGGACAAATTCCTGAGAAAAGTTATGCGAAATTTGATTTTATACCAGGAGAAAAGGTCTTATTTGATGATAATTTTCAAAATGAGAGTCCTGATGAAATTCCTTCCTATTGGGAGGTAACAGGAGGAAGAGTGGAAACATCAATAATAAATGGTGAAAAAGTATTGGGTTTTTTAGACCAAAACGGAGCTGCCAATCTTAGATTAAAGAAAAATACCACCCTGGGAAATAGATTGACTTTTGAATTTGAATACCTGTGGCGAAATAATAAATCATCGTGGATTGATGCATATAATGAAGGCGTTTTTTCATTTTTCCGGGAAGTATAATATGGGTAAGTTAATGCCTGAAACAAGTAATATTTATGAAGATTTATGTGATAAATGGGTAAGGGTTTCCATTTCAGTAACTGAAAACTCTTTGAGAGTTTATTTGAATGCACAACGGGTATTAAATGCTCCTATAAAAACCGGAAAACTTAGAAATTTTCATATTGAAGGAGATGGTGTTTCTATAGAAGAAAATGGCAGTCAACTTTTTGTAAGGCAAGTTAGATTAGCCGAAGGTGGCATCGATCCTTATAAAACTCTTTCTATAGATGGTAAAATTATTGCTCGCGGTATAAATTTTGAATCGGGAAAATCTACACTGAAACCTGAAAGTCTTGGTGCTTTAAACAATATCGTTCAAATGATGAATGCTCATCCAGAATTAAAATTTGAAGTTTCAGGTCATACAGATAGTGATGGAAACGATGCTTCTAATTTAAATTTGTCAACTGAAAGAGCTATTGTTGTAAAAAATAAACTTATTTCTTTGGGTATATCCGGAGAAAGATTAACTACCAAAGGATATGGTGAAACCAAACCTATTTCGGATAATACCTCTTCTGAAGGAAAAGCCAATAATAGAAGAGTTGAGTTTTTGAAAATAAATTCTTAATTTTTTTTTCAACTATAAGTGGGGTTCAATATGTATGAGTACATGACCAAGTTGCGGTATTTCAGCCCTCAAGGTATCTTTTAGTTGATGCGCTAAATTATGCCCATCTGTTACAGAAATGGAACCATTAACTTTGGCGTGCAAATCAACATGATAAATCATTCCTACTTTTCGAATAAAACATTTTTCGGTAGCTATGATGCCATCCACCGTCAAAGATATCCTTCGAATATCCTCCACAAGATCATCATAAAAATGCTCATCCATTATTTCACCTAAAGCAGGTCTGAAAATCAGGTAACTATTGTAAAAGATAAATCCTGAGGCAAACAATGCAGCCCAATCATCTGCCGATTCATAACCTTTTCCTAACATTAAAGCAATTGAAATACCAATAAATGCTGCAATAGAGGTAATAGCATCACTCCTATGATGCCACGCATCAGCTTTTAAAGAAGAACTATTGGTTTCTTTACTTTTTTGGATTACAATTCTAAAAGACACTTCTTTCCAGGCAATAATTAATGCTAAAACAATAAGCGTCCATTTTTCAGGTAAAGCATGAGGATTTCTTATATTTTGGATGCTTTCGTGGGCAATGAATGTGGCGGAGATTACTAAAAAGCCCACCAATAAAAAGGTAATTAAAGGTTCAATTTTTCCGTGGCCGTAGGGATGATTTTTGTCTGCAGGTTTATTGGCATATTTCAATCCAAATAACACCAAAATAGAGGAAAATATATCCGTGGTTGACTCAATAGCATCGGCAATGAGCGCATAAGAATTTCCAAAAAAGCCAGCAAAGCCTTTAACCAGCGCTAAAAAAAAATTCCCAACAATACTAAATACAATCGTATTTATTGCTTTCTTTTCATTACTTAAGGTTGTCTCAAACATGAGGGTAATTTAGTCTTTATGTTGGAAAAATTTCTTCCAATGAAAAACTTAAATCAGGAAAAATGCGGGAATGAAGGATATCAGGGGAATGAACAGCTGGAAGACCTACAAATTTGCCCTCTTCATTTAGTAAATAGGGCAAAACAAAAGAATCAATGGGATGAAAAATCCAATATTCTCTCACCCCTGCCAATTCATACACCTCAAATTTATCTTTCATATCTCTTCGACTATTACCTGGAGATAGAATTTCCACCACCAAATCTGGCGCCCCTTTTGCTCCCTTCTGATCTAATTTCTCCTGGTCACAAAAAACAGACAAATCAGGTTGCACGACCGTCGTATATTTTCCTTTCTTGATACCGACGGGTAATCTGACATCAAAGGGAGCGGGATAATATTCGCATGATTTTGATTGAAAAAAAATACCAAATAAGGTATTTAGGTTTCTGATAACCGTCTGATGAAGCCTATTCGGCGCAGCCATAGGTAAAACCTTACCAAAAATAAGTTCTACCCTTTCGGTGAATAGCCATTCATAATAATCATCATACGTATATTCTACTGTGCTGTCACAAACCTGACTAAGTTGGGTGATTTTTTCCTTGTACATATTAATTTTTTTGAATGTATATAAAGCTTATTGAAAAATTCCTTCCAATGAAAAACTTAAATCAGGAAAAATACGGGAATGCAGGATATCAGGGGGATGAACGGATGGAAGGCCTATAAATTTTCCCTCTTCATTTAGTAAATAGGGTAAAACAAAGGAATCAATTGGATGAAAAATCCAATATTCTCTTACCCCCGCCAATTCATACACCTCAAATTTATCTTTCATATCTCTGCGGGAATTGCCTGGGGAAAGAATTTCCACCACCAAATCTGGCGCCCCTTTTGCGCCCCTTTGATCCAATTTTTCCTGGTCACAAAAAACAGATAAATCAGGTTGAACGACCGTGGTAAATTTCCCTTTCTTGATGCCAACTGGTAGTCTGACATCAAAGGGAGCTGGATAATATTCGCATGACTTTCCTTTAAAAAAAGGATGAAATATCCCTGTTAGATTTCTTGCCATTGTTTGATGAATCCTATTTGGCGCAGCCATAGGTAAAACCTTACCAAAAATAAGTTCTACCCTTTCAGTAAATAACCATTCATAATAATCATCATACGTGTATTCTACTGTACTTTCACAAACCTGACTAAGTTGTGTGATTTTTTTCTCCTTTACCTTTGGTTCCATCCTTATTCTATTTTCAGCAAGGTAGGCAGAAAAGCATGAGAAGTCAAGGACAGTTTACCAATAATATCAATTAATTAATTTGTTGATTATCCTCTGAATTTTTCAATTTTTTGGGATATCTGCCTGCCTTTTTAAGCGCATTTGAAATGATGTATTCCAATTGACCATTGGTACTTCTGAATTCATCTTCCGCCCATTTTTCCAATGCTTCGGAAATAGCCGGATCAATTCTAAGGACAAATGCTTTTTTTGTTGCCATTTCAATGAAGAGTACCTGTATTTATGACTGGTTTAACTGAATCGTCTGCACATAATACAACCAATAAATTACTTACCATGGACGCCTTTTTATCATCATCGAGTTCAATAATTTCCTTTTCTTTAAGAGATTCCAAGGCTAGTTTAACCATCCCTACGGCACCTTCAACAATTTTTTGTCTTGCCGCAATGACGGCAGTGGCTTGTTGTCTCCTCAGCATGGCACTGGCAATTTCAGGTGCATAAGAAAGATTAGAAATTCTCGCTTCGATGACTTCAATACCTACTAAAATTAACCTTTCAGCTATTTCTGTTGCCAATGTATGATTAATTTCGTCAATGCCTGATCGCAAACAAATAACATCAGGTTCAGACTCATCAATATTATCATAAGGATAAGTATGAGCTAATTTTCTTAGGGCAGATTCCGTTTGAATTTTAATAAATCTTTTATAAGATTCTTCAGGGTTATTTTTTCCGATCCCTGTTGATGGATTAATATCCTTTAAAGTTTCCAAATCAAAAACAGCTTTATAAGTGTCAATCACTTTCCAAACTACGATAGCACTGATTAAAATAGGATTTCCTTGCTGGTCATTAACCTTAATCACCTCCGATTCTAAATTCCTAATACGAAGAGATACCTTTTCTTTATTGTAGAACGGATTAATCCAGAAAAAACCATTTCCTTTTACTGTCCCAATATATTTTCCAAAAAATATAAGCACTCTACTTTGGTTAGGTTCAATGGTAAATAATCCGATTAGCCATATTATACCCACTATAGGCAATAAAAACAACACGTGTATTTCCCCCGTAAAAACCATAATAATGGGAGAGAAAATCATTCCAATCCCAAGAAATAAATGTAAAAAACCATTGTTTGCTAAAGTCAGCTCTTTTTCCATTTTGATATCATTTTAATATCACAAAGATACTAAATAAATTGAAAGTACAAATATTATTTATAATCTTCCCTGACTGGTGAAAAAGTATCCATTATTTTACAATTCGTCAAAGCCCTTCCTCCATGTGGAATATTAGACGGAATGACACAAATACTCCCCGGGAGGCAGTGAAAAGTTTCCTCGCCTACGATTAACTCAAATTCACCTTCTAAAACCTGTGTCGTTTGTTCATGAATGTGGGCGTGCATGGGTAATATTGCGTCCAGCTCAATTTCCCAGAATCCAATAGACAAGTTTTCGGTATGAACGAAACGACCGTTAAAGCCCTTAATTATTTCCTTTGTGGGTAAGGAAGAAATATCAATTTTCATAAGTTGTTATCTTTTTATAAATGAATCATTAAAAATATTTAAATTTAGGTAGGAAGCACTTATAAAAAACCTAAAATGACAAATAAAACCATCGACCGTTACCTTTCCCTGGATGTATTTCGCGGATTTATCATGTTTTTACTGATTGCAGAATTTACAGGAATTTTTGATTCCCTCATCGATGAAAAAAATCCAATACCCTGGTTGGCTTCATTTAGTCATCAATTTCATCATCATCCCTGGCATGGGCTTTATTTTTGGGACTTGATTCAACCATTTTTCATGTTTATGGTAGGTGTTTCCATTCCATTTGCCGTGAAAAACAGAAAAGCGAATGGAGAAACTGACAAAGAAATATGGAAGCATGCTCTTCAGCGCAGTTTTTGGTTATTATTTTTAGGATGGGCGCTATATTGTATTGGGCCGGGAAAAATAGTCTTTAAGTTTCAAAATGTCCTTGCCCAATTATCCTTAACCTATTTAATTGCTTTTTTATTAAAGGATTTTAACCGAAATATACAGCTCGTCATTTCCATATTGCTGCTCATCTTAACAGAAATTTTGTATAGAAATTGGCAAATAGAAGGCTTTAATGAACCCTTTTCACCGAGTAAAAATTTTGGCACATGGTTAGACTTACAATATGGGGGAGCAGATATAAGAGGCAGCTGGGTTTCGTTCAATGCAATACCTACTGCGGCACATACGATTTGGGGAATGATGGCAGGTATTTGGTTACTTCAGAACGAACCGAAGGGTTCCATCCTAAAAAATCATTTACCCTTAATTCTTTCCGGCGGACTTTTGCTCTTGGTTGGATATTTGGGTGATTCCTTTACCCCAATCATTAAGCGGATTAGCACCTCCACTTTTGTTCTTGTAAGTGGTGGCTATACTTTATTGTTGCTGGTATTTTTTGAATGGCTGGTAAGAACTATAAAATGGAATGCATCTTTTTCCCTTTTACAGTATATCAGCATGAATGCCCTTTTCATTTACCTGTTTGCCCATATTGGTGGCGGAGAGTTGATTGAATCCTGCATTCTGCCTTTTTCAAATGCCATTTTATCGTGGAGTGGCACCTGGTTTAGTGAACTGGTGTTACAATTATTAGTTTTATCCGTTTTTGTTCTTATTTGCAAATGGATGTTTGACCGAAAAATATTTTTAAAGATATAAAAGAGGTGACGACGATGGCGTGGCTATGCCCTGTAATGGAAGTAAATCCTGTAAATATAAGTTTTGAATCAGGATTTTCAAGATTTTCAGCATTAACTATAACGTCTCCGGTTTGGGAGGAAGGTTATTATTAAAAAGTGATTCCATTTTAAATCCTCTCGCCGCTGCGTTACGCAGCGGCGAAAAAAAGGGCATAAAGTAATCCTCTACGAAAACCCATTATACCCATACCAAAGACGTCCTCTATAATCCTGAAAATCTTGAAAATCCTGATTCAAAACCAGGTGAAAGCGTGCGAATATTACATTGAAACCTGTCGGGGAGAAGACGCGAGGCATCGCGTCTCTACATTATGACATTCTGCCGTCAGGGGGTCAGGTATGAAATGGGGATTTTTTTTAGGATAGGTCAGATAAACTATTTTTAGGTCAGAATGGCATTCGCTCCTACATAGCATATAAAATAATCTCCTTGTTGTCAACAACATGTACTTCCCGACGGATGCGGTCTTCCCAGGATAATTCAGCAGCGCTTTTCTTTTCGAGAAATACCATATATCCTGTTTTTTGACCCAATCGGTCCAAGTAACGGGCTAATTGTTGAATGCCATGTGGTTCGGAACGCGCGTCGTGGTGCATTTTTATTTCTATCGTTATAACCTGTGATTTCCAGAAAATGACTAAATCTGTCCGTCCATTTCCCGTTGCCATTTCTCTTTCGATGCGTCCTCCCCCATTGATAATCCGTTGCAAAAAAGCCATTAAAAATAATTGATGTCCAGCCTCTTTATATTTATATCTATCTATCCATGATTCTGAATTCCATCGATAAAAATCTGTAAATGCGTCCAGTAATTTATCCATATTCAGCGTACCATCTTTATTTATATACCAACTCGTTTGGGCTATGTCCTGATTGATACTTACAGAAAAGCCTATGGTCAGAATGCGAGTTATGATTTCTCTATAAATCGGATTGGCAAATTGAATAGGATTCCCCGTACTGATAATACCTAAATCGCGGCAATAACGGATAGCATCATCCGCTCCATCAAAGGCAGGAGAATCACCCGTGATGATACTCATAATAATAGGTCGAACCCGGGGATCATCTATCTTGTCCGCTAAGCTATCCAGATGGGTTTGACGCTGTTCGATGAGCCGCTCTTTGGCTAGCTCAATCAAGTCCAGAGTGATTTCTTGGGTATAATCATTCTTGAGAAGCTCCCTTACCACCTCATTGGCCAACGCATTCGTCAACCAGGGTTGTCCACCAGAATAGGCATATAACTTTTCTAATACTTCCTCAGAAAAAACCTGACCAGTATCCTGCGTGTGTTGGTCCAATAATCCACGCACTTCCTCTTTTGAAAATGCAGGTAAAAAAAAAGATTTTGCTTTTATATTAAAAGGCGACCCTGAACCTATCGACGGATTATCTGCCCGGGCCCGCATGCGAAAATCACGGATATCTCGCAGGCCTACTAAGGCAATAGATTGAGGGAAATGTTTAGGACGGGTTTGAAAACCATCCCTTAATTGACGTAAAGTAGAAATAAGTACGTCGTCATAAAGAGCATCCACCTCATCAAGCAATAAAACCAAGGGTTTGTCAAGAAAACGACTCCAGTCAGTCAGATAATTCCTAAGTAAAATATTACTAGAGGAATAACTATTTGGATTGGGGGGCATTAAATCTGGGGGTAAAAAAACTTCTGCAGTCAAATACAAAGATTGTATAAACACCTCATTGGCCGTTTCCACGGTGATACTGTTATAACCCGCTGATTCCAAAGAACATACCACAGATACATAATTTCCTTCCTTATTCAGACGATGAGCCAAAGCGTGCAAGAAAGTAGTTTTACCCGTCTGCCGGGGAGCATGAATGAGAAAATATTGCATATCGTCAATCAAAACATGTATGTCGTCATACATATTCCTGAAGGGATCGACCATGTAGTGTCTTTCCGCATTACACAGACCAGTGGTGTTGAATATTCTTCTCATTTGGCAAAGATACGCCTTTTTGATGTGGGATGTAGAGGATGTACGAAGATGGAGAAGAGGGATAACTTCGTTCTGGGTGTTACGAAGATGGCGGGGCTATGCCCCTATGTGATGAAGAAGGGGTGAGTTACAGTAATCCTCTACGAATACCATTACACCTAGACCAAAAACTTCCTCTGTAATCCTCAAAATCCTGTAAATCCTGATTCAGAAATTATTTATGGGAAACATCCCAATTAACAAGTATGAACCCAGTCTTCGGGGGAAATTATGCGCGCTGCAGTCATTGGTTTTGAATCAGGATTTTCAAGATTTTCAGGATTAATTATAACGTCGTTGGTTTGAGTGGAAAGGTTATTATAAAATGGGGTTTTCGTTTTCTAGTCTTTCGCCGATGCGTAACGCATCGGCGAAAAGAAGGGTGAAAAGTAATCATCTACAAATAAACATCATTCCCAAATCGACGACGTCCTCTATAATCCTGTAAATCCTGATTCAAAACCAGGTGAAAGCGAATAAATATTACATTGGAACCTGTCGGGGAGAAGACGCGAGCATCGCGTCTCTACAGGGTATTCGAAACCTTATTAACTGGATGACCTGATGCTGGGTTACATTGTTCCGTAAATAGGGAAATGCGCCTGTATCACGGGAGGGCGAATGCGATTCGCCCCTACAATATGGTATAATATTTTGCAACTATGCTAAAAGTAAACCTACCTGAAGACCACACCTCAACCCAATATTTGCTGAAATAAAGGCAAAAATTCCTTTATTTGGGGGTCATCCAGGCTAAAGGGTATATCTGATTTAGGTAGCTCTTGTTTTGATTTGGACACTCTTTCCCAGATGTCTTGTTTTGCACTAACAGTAAATAGCGAAAAGGTGCGTCTGAGCAAGGGTAGGACTTCGGGAAAATGGTCTTCTTTGATATCGGTAATCCACTGGTTGATTAAATCAAACATTTCCTGTTGATATTGTAACAAATACACTCCTCTTTTGAAAAAGCCTTCCAACCAGGCGCCAACTTGCAAAGGTTCATTCCCTTTTGAAAAAATCAAGGTCATTTTTGTCAGAATAAAATCTATGTCTAATCTATCTCTTTCCAGTAAAAGTCTCATAACCAATCCATTAATCCTCATATTTACACCGTCTAACTGAGCTGTAGTCAAAAGGGCATTTTCCCAAAGAGAAACAAATTCATTACCCTCCAATAGATAAATGGCGGCATGAGCATCGGATATTTGCTGCTCCATTATTTCCGCTGGCTCGTCGGCCAATTGATACGTTGCCTGGGGAAGCCCCGAACAAATAGCAGGAATGATGGTATTTAACCATTGGTGCAATTTTTCTGGATAAACCGTTCGGTGGCTCGGATACCGCATAATTCTCACTAAAATAGGCAGCGATTGCAAAAATTGGGAAATATCAGGAATGTCCACCGCCAGGGATCGCATTTTCAAAGAAAGAGTATCTACCAAGTTTTCAATGCCTGCAAGCATACATTTTTCCAAATAATGCACCAGCGTCAAGGTATCTGAAGCATTGAGAATAGCCGCCTCCATCTTCTTCTCAGCGGCTCTGGCAATCGTATTTCCCCACATACCTTTATCAATCAATTCTATGGTATAAATGGGCCTCCATTTTAATCGCCAATTTTCATGAAAACCTCCTTTCACCTGATCAGAAACAGCCTCTAAAGTACCCCAGGGAATGTCTAAAATATTGAGTTGATGTAGTAACAGACTGGCCATCCGATTGGCATTTACCCTTACATCTAGTTGCTTTCGAATGCTCTGTGTACTCTCAAATTCATTCTTTAATCTTGCGGTTTTTATTTGTTTATTTAAATCCGATTGTAATGGGGTCTGAGGAATATTAGAAGGAACCTGGCCTACTTTATCTCCAATAATCCATTTAGACTGAATTTTTGCTATTAAAATATCTTTAGGTAATTGAAGGACAGATTCCAGTGCCAATTGGAGTTCATCCAGTCCTGCGTCGGGTTTATCTCTTAAATAGGAAAGATTGGAAGACAAGGCTAAAATAGCTTGCAAATGGGCTGGAGAAACATCAAATCCCTCTTTTCTGAACAATTTTGCAATGTGAATGAGCCAAATAGAAGGGGCATCTATTTGATGATTATATAACATTTCGTACCATGCGGGGGCCAACACTCCGGCTCCATACCCTGATTGTCTGGCTAATCGGTCGTAACTCCATGGAATCCAGGTTCCTGCAATTTTAACTTTTGATAGACCGGTGAGCAGTGATTTGTCCTGTTTAGCCGTTATTTTGTTCCATTCCAATAACGCTGGAATATGCCATGCACCGCAAACAACTGCTATTTTATTATAATTTTTCGCCATTTCGCTTCTAATCAGCTGACGCATCCAGGCTTCCCTCAAGAGCGTTTCCCTCGATTCCGTTCTATTTAACTGACCCCTCACTTCGATCATTACCTCCTGAAGGCCTTTAAAAACGTCCTCGTCTTCTCTTATTTGCTCGAAGGTGTGTTCCCACCAACGTTCGCTATCGGTATAACCCGATAATTGAGCCACCTGAGAAAGCGGATCCTTAACATAATTATCACGGATAATTTCAGTTTCCTGGGAAAGCGGCAACATCAAAGCAGCAGGCAAATCGAAGGGTATTAGGGGAATACCTCTTCTATTTGCAAAGGAGATGGCAATCCATTCTGGCGAAAAATGAGCAAATGGAAGAATGAGACTATTTTTCAGTTGAAGGGGCTCATAAAGCAGGAGCGCAATAGGAGGAATTAGCCCCGGATCATTAACCGACGCAAATAAATCGCTTGTTTCAGCAGGAGCTTCAATTATAATAGCATCCGGCTGCCATTTTTCAAGAAACCGAAGCATTCTTCTGGCAGAGCCTGGCCCGTGGTGCCTAATGCCAAGGAACTGAATTTCAGGCACTGACATTTACAATAATTCTCTGCAGGCCCGGTAGAGATCTTTCCATCCGTCTCTATCTTTGACCACTAATTGCAAATAATCTTTCCAAATGGGCAAATCATTATGGGTATCTTTAACAATGGCGCCGGAAAGAGCGGCAGCAATATCTGTTGCTTTCAACTGTCCGTTTCCAAAATGGTAGGCAAGCATTTGACCGCTATAAACAACTTCAATAGCCTCGGCGGTACTTAAAGTTGAGGAAGGGGATTTCAATTTTTGCTGACCATCAATGGTTTGGCCATTTCTTAATTCTCTGAAAATAGTGACAATTCTCTTTATTTCTTCCGTTGGGGTCGGGAAAGATTCCATTCCCAACTTTTTAACCGATTGCTCTACTCTATTTTTTATGATCAATATTTCTTCCTCTATCGTCTCGGGCAAAGGCATATAAACCATATTAAATCGTCGTCTTAATGCACCTGATAATTCATTTATCCCTCTGTCGCGATCATTCGCCGTAGCAATTAAATTAAAACCATTCTTAGCCTGAAGGGTATCATTCAATTCCGGAATGGGCATTATTTTTTCTGAAAGAACGGTAATAAGTGCATCCTGAACTTCAGCGGGCAAGCGTGTTAATTCCTCTATTCGCACCAAAAGACCTTGCTCCATGGCATGGAAAACGGGACTTGGCACTAAAGATTCGCGGTCAGGACCATGGGACAAAAGCCTGGCATAATTCCAGGTATATTTTAATGCCTCCTCGCCTATACCCGCCGACCCCTGCACTAAATAACCTGAATGACCACTAATAGCTGCTGCCAAGTGCTCAGCAACCCAGGTTTTTGCCGTTCCTGGTACTCCAACGAGTAAGAGCGCGCGATCTGTTGCTAAGGTAGCTACTGCCACCTCAATCAAGCGTCTCGAACCTATGTATTTTGGTGAAATAATAGTTCCATCAGACAATGTTGCCCCCATAAGATATTGGACAACAGCATGTGGCGATAATAACCAGGAAGGCGGCCTCGGCTTTGAATCCTCCTGTTTTAGTGCCTGTAACTCGTCATTAAAAATACTTTCCGCCCGAGGTCGAAGGATTTCACCCATCTGAAATGGATTTTAGTTAGGTTTACTTACTAAAACGGCATCGGATAGACTATATATCAAACGATTAATATCATTATCGTTTAAACTTAATTTTCCTTTAATGGTAATGGATTCAGCCGTATATTTAATAGGTTCCTGAGAAAACACCTCCATAACCGTTTCAGGTCCGGCGCCGCCACAAAAGAAACACATACTGTAAGGGAAAGCTGAGAACACAAATTCCTTATGATTTTTATACCCCTCCACTGGAATGATATATCCCTTTATTTCAACGGTTTTACCTTCAAGCACCTTAATTTCCTCACTGAAAATGGGCACATCGACCTTAAAACCCAGAGATTCGTCCATTACTTTTTTGTAAGTGATTTTACCTAACGTCTGCCACAGATTTTTTGCTCCCTGAGCAGAAAGAGAAGTAGATGAAAATACAAAAAATAATCCTGTAACCAGAATAGAACATTTTAACGCTTGCCTTATCATAATTTTTTGTTTATCCTTTATTGTCAGCCAAAGTGGCATGAATATCTGTTTTACTTGCTTGAAAAGCAGGAATAATGGCGGCTATGATACCAATAACCAAAGATCCGCCAAATATATATATTTCTTCCTTTAGAAAAATAGCCGCCGAAAAATCATACCGATAACTTTTCTCCAAAAAATCGGCCAATAAAACCATCGAGCCATGACTCAGTGAAATACCACAAAAATAACCTAAGACAGCGATAATAATTCCTTCAAAAATAATAAGCTGAAAAAGGAAACCCGGTCTGGCACCTAAGGTTCTCATAACCGCTAACTCATATTTTCTTTCTCTTAGGGAACTAAACAAAGAAATGAAAATACTTAATCCTGAAACGAAAATTATGAGTAAAGCCATCGCTTTTAAAGCCTCCTCGCCTACGCCAAGCAAGGTATATAATCGATTAATTTCAATGGCTGGCGTGGCCGCCTGAAAATTAGTATTTTCATTAATATTTCTTGCCATATTTAAGGCTTGAATATTTCTTCTTTTAAATTTCACCAATAACGAAGTAATACTTTTATCTTCATAAGATGTTAAAGGTAAATCCTCGGAATGCTCCGCTTCCTCGTGTTCATGGTCATGCTCTGCTTCGTTATGTTCCGTAGATTCTTCTGCCTCGTGGTCGTGCTCATCATGGACTTCCCAGATACTTTGTGTTTTAGTTACAATTAGTTGATCAATGACAGACCCCGTTTTTTCCAGTATGCCCACACAACCTCCATATTTTCCTCAAAAAGCTTACCATCGGCAAATTTTGCCTCATATAGATCGATAAAACCAGTGTTTGTTCCAACTATTCTATATCCCCTGTGACTATCGCCCAAAGAAAGGGGAATAGCACTTTTAAAAATGGGATGTTTAGGATTCAGGAATGCTTTAGATTCTGAAACAGGCATATTTCCCGTAGGGGCGTCCAAATGGTATAAACTACTTAATATTAGCTGCAAAGGACTGCCTTTAGCGCCAATAACTAAGTCAATCCCTGCAAAATTCTTTTCAAACTTGTCCTCCAATTGGACATTCACCAATAAAAGCAAAGAGATGAGACCAACGCCCAATGCGAAGAGCACCAGGTTTAGGACTAAATTTAGCGGTTTATTCAGAATGTTTTTCCAACTTAAATGCAAAATATTCATAGACTACTCTTTCAATTCTCCTTACAAGAATCCCTATTTTAATAATAATTGTTTATGAAAAGCAGAAGTTAATCTGTTATCATGTGTAACCACAAGCAAAATCGCCTTTACCGCCTCTGCAGATTCCTTAAGTAAATTTTGTACTTCAGTACTATTTTTGTCATCCAGTGCCGAAGTAGGTTCGTCTGCCAGAATCAACCGGGGCTGATTAACAACAGCGCGGGCAATGGCCACCCTTTGCTGTTCCCCCGCACTTAATCTATTGGGTTTTTGATTTGCCTTATGAGCGATTTGTAATCTTTCCAAAAGATCCATTATCTTCTTTTTGTCTAAAGATTTCCCACCCAATTGCTGTGTCAATAGCAGATTTTCCATAACGGAAAGAGACTGAACCGCATGAGCCTTTTGAAAAACAATACCTATGTTTTCCCCTCTGAATTTATCTAATCTGGCGGCTGAAATAGTAGCATAATTAAAATCACCTAAAGTCACATTACCTTCGGTTGGTGATAATAATCCGCCTAAAAGATGCAATAAAGTAGTTTTTCCCGAACCAGAAGGACCGAGAATTAACCATTGGTCACCTTGTTCTGCCGTAAAATCAGGAAACCGAATGGGGGTAGATCCTGAATATTGAAAGGATAGATTTATTGATTTAAGCATAAGGGCAAAGATACATTTTGAATATCAAAGTTACACAAACCTCAATGAAGGATTATATTTCTTTTTTCTTATTTTTGCCATTTAATGGTAAAATAAATTATGAACGAATGTTAACAAGGCAAAAAATCAAGGGGCATTTTGTTATGCTCTCTTTTTTCAGTATTTTTTTAGTCACTTCCTGTCAAAATGATGCTTCAACAAAAAATGAATCGTCTACAGAAAATAAAGAAGTTACAGCGCAAAAGACAACATTAAAAAATGTCCATTTTGATTGTAGCATGGTCATGGGAAATGATAAAACGCTATTTTTAAGGTATAACAATGTGGCAACAGGCATGGGTGCAGTTTTGTCATGCAAGACCCTAGAGGCGAAAGATTTTAAAAATCGGAATATCCCCGTTGCCGCTTTAGCCGCTTGCTCTGTTGAATCGGCTCAAGGTAATACGGTTTATTACACCATTAAAAAGGGTGATGTTTTATATATTTTCAAAGAAAATGCAAATAGCAAAATGTATACTGAGCATCTGATTATTCCTCTTATCTGATAAGATGTTCATTTCAAAAATAATTAAGAGGGGCTGCCTAAAAAGGTAGCCTCTCTTTTTTTCTATTTTATATACTGGGTCATAGTGCCGCCAGGGGCTAAAGAAAAAATTAGAAAATTTTCTAAGATTATGCCCGATGGATATTTACCCCTAACACTTGGTTCTGAATCAGGATTTTGAGGTTTACGGGATTTCACGGTTTCGTAGAGACGCGATGCTTCGCGTCTTCTCCCCGATAGGTTTCGATTTAATATTTACCCCTAACGTCCGGTTTTGAATCAGGATTTACAGGATTTTGAGGATTACAGAGAACGTCTTTGTTTTGGGTATAGTGGTTATTTGTAGAGGATTACTTTTTAACCTTCTTTTCGCCGATGCGTAACGCATCGGCGAAAAGCCAGGAAATGAAAGCACCGTTTAATAATAATCCTCCCATGCCAACCATCGACGTTATGGTTAATCCTATACATCCTGAAAATCCTGATTCAAAACCTGAGGCTGCTGCGCGAACAATTTCCACCGACGACAGGGTGTCTAGTCTTCGTATCAAACATAATGTTTATTCGTATATGCATACTATCGTGTAAACTCGCAGGGGCATAGCCCCGCCATCTTCGTAACACTCCACCGTCGTAGGGTCATAATGTTTTAGACAGCCCCTCGACATGTTAATACCCTGACACGCCGCCATCGAAACTGCGAGAATCGGCAGCGCCATACCTTATTTTTGTAGTCGGATCTATATAAATGCCCATGGCTTGTCCTTGTCTGCCTCTTGAAACCGATGGGTGCCCCATAGCCTCATATAGTTTTTTCGTGTCTGGTGAAAATCCCCAACCTTCCATTGACGTTTGGTCGGGTAACCATTGATGATGAATACGGGGTGTTTCAATAGCCTCACCCATGTTCATGCTATGATCGATTACATTTAAAATAACCTGTAAAACAGTGTTAATAATAGTCCGACCTCCCGGAGAACCAATCACCAAAACAGGTTTACCATCTAATGCAACAATAGTAGGTGTCATGCTCGAAAGCATTCTTTTATGAGGTGCCACCAAATTAGGCGGGGTACCAACCTGACCTTTTCTGTTAGTTACGCCAGGAACCGGATTAAAATCGCCCATTTCATTATTCAAAAGAAAACCAGTACCATCGGCCATCAATCTGGAACCATAGCTATATTCCAGGGTGTAGGTAACAGAAACCGCATTTCCCCAGGCATCTACTACTGAAAAATGGGTCGTTTCATCACTTTCCTTAGGCAAATAAAGTGACCCAAAAGCAGCGCTATCACTTTTTGATGCTTTATCCATTTGAATAGAAGCAGCCAATAATTCAGCATAATCCTTGCTTATTAATTTTTCAATCGGCATATCCTTATTAAAGTTAGGATCACCGATATACTGAGCTCTGTCTGCAAAAGCTCTGCGCATTACTTCCGTAAGAACATGCAGATATTCGGCACTATTGGGACCCATTTTCCGCAGGTCATATTTTTCCAGCATATTCAGCATTTCCATAATAGCTACGCCACCTGAGCTAGGCGGAGGCATACCGATAATATCGAAACCTCTGTAATTTCCAATAATTGGTTTAAGTTCCTCCGCTTCATAATTAGCCAGATCTTTGGCTGTTATGATACCCCCATGTTTTTTCATATAAGCCTCCAGCAAAGCAGCGGTTTCTCCTTTGTAAAAACCGTCCCTTCCTTGTAATTGAATTCGTTTCAGTGATGCTGCCAAATCAGGTTGTTTCCAAAGTTCACCTGGCTTATATAATTCTGTACCATTTTTAAGAAAAGCCTTTTTTGCCGCAGCAAATACAGGCTGTTTTTGTTTTTGAAAATAGCTTAGAATATCTTGCATATCCCAGGTAGAAGGAAAACCATTTTCTGCCAGTTCAACAGAAGGTTTTACCAAATCAGCCCAAGGTTTAGATCCCAGTTTTCCATGTGCCATCCATAAGCCAGCTACTGTACCGGGTACACCAACGGAAAGAGGGCCTTCATGATTTGAATTATCTTTAATCTGACCATTTGCATCGAGATACATTCTTTCGGAAGCAGCCTGAGGCGCTTTTTCGCGAAAATTAAAGGTAGTGGAAGTACCGTCAGCGCCGTGATATACCATAAATCCTCCACCGCCAATGTTACCCGCAGAAGGAAGCGTTACAGCCAATGCAAAAGCCGTAGCAATAGCAGCATCAACAGCATTTCCTCCATTTTTAAGCACCTGCATTCCAGCTTGAGATGCTAGATAGTGACTACTCACCACCATTCCGTTTTTTGCCGGGGCGGGAATACGACCATGTTGACCACTCAGCGTATTTAACGGAACAGCAAGGACTAAGCTAATTATCCAAAGGCTAAAATTAATTTTCGTCATCATCATTTTAAAATTACTTCTCTAATGTATGCTAAAAATACCTAAATTAGGAAAAATCTAATGTACTTTTATTTATTTACCGGCGCAACCAATTTTTTGAATGAAATGGCTACCTCTACTTTTACTTTGCATTTTACCACATATAACGCAATCTATGCATAAATTTCCACCTGAATTTTTATGGGGTACCGCCGCTTCGGCCTATCAGACAGAAGGTAATAATATCAATAACGATTGGTACCATTACGAGCAAATAGAGTCTAAAAAACCTGAAAATAAGAGAAAATTAGCTGGAATTTGTGGTCAGGCAACCATGCAATGGCAAAATTATGAACAAGATTACGATTTAGCTCAAAAAATGGGCGTAAAAATTCATCGACTTTCCATAGAATGGTCCCGCATTTTTCCAACCCCTGACAAACCCGATGAAGAAGCATTAGCCATTTATAAAAAACAATTGGTCAGTCTTCACCAACGAGGTATAAAAACCATGGTTTGTCTTCACCATTTTACCATCCCCATCTGGGTACTGCAAAAAGGAGGCTTCCTGAACAGAGAATATTTTCTAAAGCAATTTCAACAATATCTGGAAGTTGTCATTCCCTATCTTGCCGATGAGGTCGATTATTGGCTACCGATTAATGAGCCCAACATAGTACCTTCTGCATCCTATCTGATAGGAATGTTTCCCCCTTATAAAAAAAATATTTTCCAATACCTGAGAGTTTATCGGCTGATGATTGAAATGCATGCTGCTGCGTATCATGTGATTAAAAAACACGATAAGCAAGCGCCCGTTGGCGTCGCTTTCGCGTACATGCACTTTCAACCGTTCAATGCAAAGAATAAATGGCAACAATTCTTAAGTTATTTGTCTGACAAATGGGCAAACAGGATTTTCTTTGAAGCCGTTGTCAACGGACGTTGGTCATTTCCCCTTGGTTGGGGAGGTGCCGCACCTGAAGTTAAAGGGACCCTCGATTTCACTGGATTAAATTACTATACAACGCTCTATTTGAAAAATACAGGCCCGGTACCTTTCAAAAAAGGGGATGTGATAACAGATATGGGTTGGGTCGTTTATCCTAAAGGGATCTATGCCATTCTACATCAGCTATTTAAAATAACAAATAAGCCAATTATTGTTACTGAAAATGGCACTGCTACAACAGAAGAATCGTTCCGGATTGATTATTATAAAAGTCATTTAACTGAAATTCATAAGGCTATGTCGGAAGGAGTACCTGTGAAGGGATATATGGCCTGGAGCCTGACCGATAATTATGAATGGCAACATGCTTATTCCAAAAAATTCGGATTAATTTCTATTGATCCTATTTCTATGGAAAGAACCTTGAAAAAAAGTGGCTGGTGGTACAAGGAAGTGATTGAAAATAATGGATTTTAAGTAACGAAGAGGACGGGACTATGCCCCTTGTAAGTTTATACGAAATAATCCATTTACGAATAAACACCCAGTCGTCGGTGGAAATGATACGCGCGGCAGCCACTGGTTTTGAATCAGGATTTACAGGATGTACGGGGTAACTATAACGTCGTTGGTTGACATGGGAAGATTATTATTAAACGGTGTCATCATTTCCCGGCTTTTCGCCGATGCGTAACGCATCGGCGAAAAGAAGTGTAAAAAGTAACCCTCTACAAATAAAAACTATACCCAAACCGAAGACGTTCACTGTAATCCTCAAAATCTTGTAAAT
>JAJTER010000088.1 GCA_021299835.1 Saprospiraceae bacterium
CCTTGCTTAGGTCTGAACGCCTTTATATTTTCCTCATTTGCCAATAGGAAGGGACCATCTATGAGGTCAATACAATAAGGTATAGCAGGAAAAACGGCTTGCAAACATTGTGAAATGGCAGCGGGTTTGCCCGGCAAGTTAACAATCAAAGTATTTTCATAAATGCCTGCCGTTTGTCTGGAAAGAATAGCGGTAGGCACATATTTTAAACTTTCCATCCGCATCAACTCGCCGAATCCAGGAAGTATTTTTTGACAAAAAGCCTCCGTTGCCTCTACCGTCACATCTCTTTTTGCAGGCCCTGTTCCCCCTGTAGTTAATATTAAACAGCACTTTTCCTCCACTGCCAACGTATGAAATGTTTTTAAAATAAGATCATACTCGTCGGGAATGATGTTGAAAATAGTTCTGTAAGGAGACTTTATATACGATGTCAAAACCTCTAAAATGGCATCTCCCGACAGGCTGGAATATGCGTTTGTATCCAGACTTGCCCGATCAGACATTTGTAAAACACCTATGATTATTTCTTTTTCCATGAATCCCACTTATTATTTCACTACATCATTCAGCTCCCATTGATACTCTAAAAAATCTATTTTAGCATTTGGTTGCACCCGTTTTTTTGCATATTTGTTTAAATAATCAACGACAGACGAACCATTTAACTTAAAATCGCCAGCGAACCAACTAAATATTTTTGAGATTTTAATATTTGATTTGTCTAACTGATTTCGTTGAGAATCATTTACAAACTTCCTCATTGCATCATTTAATTGCTCGTCCAAACGGGAGGCATAATAAGCTTCATTTCTTAATAATGGGCAAGAAAAGGAAGCACAATTTATTGCGGCGTGAATTCTTGGATCCTTAAATTCTTTTCTTAAAATGGTATGTTCAATATAATTTAAGTCTATTTTTTCTTTCCCCATTGGAATAAAGGCGATATCCCAAACAGAATTAACAAAAGGAATACCTCTCTTGATATCTTTAATACTTTTTATTGGATAATTATCCAATATTAGCTTCACGGTAAAAGCATTATATGCATTTATCCAAAAAGCCATTTTTTCATTTTTACTCCATTTCGAAGTAGGCCTATTGGCAGAAAGTTTGTCCAGATATACCTGCAATTGCTTTTTATCTTTCAGAAAGCCTTGGTAATCGACCATGCCATTTTTTGAAACATGTTTTTTAACCAATGCATCCCATTCTCCATGCTGAACAGGATTTGCATAGTTTAAGGAAACAAAAAGCATTATAATTAACCACATAAACATTTTTTAAGAAAGTTACAACCCAATCATTTTTCAAGATTAGGAGAAATAATATAAAATCCAAATACATAAAGACAGTAATACGGCAGCCATCATTTTAGTTCCCGAGAAGGAAAAAGGTTTTCCAATATTAAATAAAAAAAGACTTCCCGATAAAGGAGCAATAAGGAAAGATAATTGTTTTCCGTCTGTTAAATCCATAAACAAAATAGTTACCGAGATAGCGTGAATGAATAAAAATCCAAATATTTTCCAACGATGTGCCATTAACGAATCTATGGCCATCAGCTGATTATCTTCCTTTACAAGCTGGTGTCCCCCAACTTTTCTTAGTAAGTAAAAACGGCTAAGGAACAATAAAAAGACGGAACTTATGGAAGTGAGTGCCACTCGGTGCAAAAAATTAAGTTTTTCACCAAATATTAAGGAGATTGTAGGGAAAAATGCAGTGATGCTACTGTAGGATGCTTCAAGTAAAATAGCAATAAACGGTGCTGACACCATGGTCCACAAGGCTGCTTGAGATGGTATTCTCCTGACAAATACCGCAGCAAAAAAAACAACAATGATGCCCGGGGTAAAATAAGACCCATGGGAAGATATTTTCAGAAAAAAGTTTCCCGCACCTTGAGGGTTATAAGTTACATAAGCAAGAATAGCCGCCAATAATGTAATCGTTAGCGTTACTAATCTGCCAACAATCACCAATTCTTTATCCGTAATGTTTTTTCGATAATATTTTTTATAAATGTCAATACAAAACAAGGTCGTTGCCGAATTCATCATGGAATCAATAGTGGAAAAAGTAGATGCCAATACCCCTGAAATTAATAAGCCAATGAGCCCAAAACCTGCTGGAATTACTGCATTGACCAAATATAAAAAAGCATCGTCAGGTAAAATTTTTTGCCCGGCATATTTAATATTTAACAAATGAGCTGCTGCCACACCAGTAGCTATGGTAACAAAAGGAATTCCAAGTTTTAACAACCCGGCAACCATGACACCATATTTTGCCGCATCATCACTTTTAGCAGCTAATACACGTTGAACTAAATATTGATTGGTTATCCAATAGAAAAAATGCAAAAGTATTAGTCCCGTGAAAACGCCTGAAACTGGTAAGTCAGGATGATTTGTAGGAAGATAAAGATTCATTTTTCTTGACCCCTCAGGCAGTTGACTGTCCAAAGTAAGTAATCCTGAAAAACCATTTATTTCAGTTGATGAAAAAGTAAAATAACATAATACGATAGCCACCAAAATAATGAAAACGGCCTGAAGGGTGTCAGTATAAACTACCGCACTTAAACCACCAAAAAATGTGTAACTGCAAATGATAAGGGATAATAACAAGAGGGCGACCGGGTAATTTATTTCAAAAAGACTACCTTGAGTAAGCATGGATAATGCCCGCGCGCCAATATAATAATGCCCAATTAACTGAACAATAATTAACAATAATACCAATAAAGCATAGGTTAATCTGACCTTATCACCAAATCTTTTTTCCAAAAACTGTGATAAAGTAAATAAGGGCAATCGCCGATATACAGGTATAAATAAAAAAGCCAGTATAAGAATGGCAAAAACGGCCAGCACTTCGTAATGGCTTTGGGCAAAACCTACTGAATATCCAATGCCTAACATGCCAATCAAATGGGACGCACTGATATTTGTACTGAAAACAGAACCACCCACAACCCACCAAGGCAGCTTCCTTCCCGCCATGAAATAATCCTCACTTCCCTTACCCTTTCGACTAAAAAAAATACCTACCCCTATTTGAATGATAATAAGAGCAATAATCAGGAGAAAATCAAAATGGTCAATCTTCAGTGTATTCATTTACGGAACTTCATTACCCAATGCTGCTTCATATAACGAAAACCAATCCTGTAATTCCAATGCCAAAGAAGTAGATGTTACAGCTGCCTTAATACGTTCCACCTGATTTGTTCCGATAACCGGAATCAATTGTGCGGGATGTTTCAATAACCAGGCAAGACATAAAACATCTGCCCCAACCTGGTATTTATCCGCCAAAACTTGCAATTTATTCCTAATTAAAGCATTTCCTGTTTCGTTAAAAATAGATCCACCGCCCAGAGGACTCCATATCATAGGTTTTATTTTCTCTTTGTAAAGGAAATCAATACTACCGTCCGTCAGTGGATGAGGATGATTCAAGTTTAACTCAATTTGATTGGTAATCAAAGGGATATCTAAACGAGATTGTAAAAGTTGAAATTGTTGGGGCGTAAAATTAGAAACGCCAATATGCCTCACTTTACCGGATTTCACTAAATCGGAAAGCGTTTCCGCCACTTCATCCGGATTTAAAAGGGGGCTGGGTCTGTGCAGTAACAATACGTCCAGAAAATCGGTATTCAAATGTCGGAGAGAATTTTCTACAGAATACGTGATATGTTCCCTGCTGTAATCATAATGTTTAACCTTAGTCAGTGGCTTTTTCTGGCTTAATAATTGAATTCCACATTTAGAAATCAATTTAATTTGACTTCTCAAAGCGTTATTTCCTTTTAGCAATTTGCCAAAAAATAATTCATTGCCATAATCATTATAGAGATCAGCATGGTCAAACGAATCAATACCTAATGAAAGACAAGTATCCAGAATATGAGAGATATCTTTTAGGGATTGCTTATTTTCATCCCAACGCCAAACCCCATAAACTATTTGCGATAGGGAGAATTTGGGCGTTAATTCAATTTGTTTCATTTTACGCTTTTTATTGTAATGGTTTCGTAGTTAAAGGTGTATCTGGTTCATTTTCGGGAATTCTACCTTGAATTCTTGCCAGTTTCTCGTTGGGTAATCTGCCCAACACATACTTTTCAAACTTAATAGCCGATTCAATCAGAGGATAACCTGAGAAGATAAAAGACCTGATGCCCATATCCATGTATTTATTGATTTTGTCGATAATCTGATCCGGTGAACCTACGAGAGCGGCACCACATCCACTTCGGGCCTGACCGATACCTGTCCATAACAACGCTTCGGCATAGCCATCTTTATCGGCGTTTTCCCTCAAATTATCTTGTTGAAGTACCCCCATATTTTTTGCATCCTGCGCTCTGTTTTTAAGTTCCTCTCCTCTTTTAACTTCCAGTTTGGAGGTCAGTTTTTGCGTTGAAAGCCACGCCTGTTCTTCATTTTCCTCTACAATGACGTGAATTCGCAATCCAAAATCTATTTTTCTATTATAAGAAGCCGCACGTTTTGAAACATCTTCCATGGTATTTTTCAGACCTTCTTCTGTGTCTGGCCACATAAGAAACACATCGCAATATTGAGCACAAACGTCTCTGGCCTCGGGCGAAAAACCACCAAAATATAAAAGGGGACCTCCATTTTGCTGATAAGGCTTTACAGGTTCTGACGACAAATCAAATTGGTAAATTTCACCTTTAAAATGAATTTCATCCTGCGTCCAGGCCTGTCGAAGAATCTCTATAATTTCCCTGGTTCTTTGATACCTGACTTTGCCCTCTTCCCTCATTCCCGGCAGATCAGAATTGATAACATTTAAAGTAAACCGACCTTTTAATAAATGATCCAATGTGCTTATGGTTCTTGCTAACATAGGCGGGTGAAGTTCCCCAAAACGATGGGCAACCAACAGGGAAATTTCTTGGACGGAGGGAGCAACAGCCGCAGCAAAAGTAAACGGATCTTGTCCAACCATGTAGGAGGAAGGAAGCAAAATATTATTGAAACCCAAATGCTCGGCTTGCTGAACTATTTGTTGACAATGTGCAAAATTACTTCTCCTGTGACCATCCAACTGACCTAAAAAGGCAGTATCCCCACCACATAAGTCGGCAAACCAAGAAATTTCCGCAGTTCTTCTGGCAGTTCTGATAGGTATCACAACGTCATTTTATTGATTATTGGATTTACTTTTGGAAAAATAATCAATTTATCTGTTAAACCATAAAATAAATTGGCCTTACCTCAATTTTATCCGGGGTAAGGCCAATCTGAAATTTCAGGCTTTTTAATATTCAATATAGGCGATTGTTACTGAAGATCCTGGGGTTGAAGCCGTCGGATCCATTTCCATCTTAAATAGTTTTCCCGCACCGCCCCCGGGAAGACTTAAACTTGCTATCGGGGATCCTGAGGAATATAAAAGAGCGCCTGTACCTGGGTCATAAATTTTCCAAACGGGGGTACCTGCCGTTGCCAGAATAGTAAAACAACCCGCTGTTTTCCCACGTGGAACCATAATCTCATTTTTCAAAGGGTCATAAGTCCTGAAAGCCGGGACATTGCATAAGGATCGTTTGAAATATAAGCCAGGTACACCCATGCAATTTCTCTTTGGTCCAATGGGATCTTTTTCAACAACTCTCGTTTCAGGTCGGCATGCTTGCGCATGAGTGGAGGTGATACTGGTTATTTGAATAAACAAGACAGCAAGTATAAAATAAAGTGGATTTTTCATGATGTTTTAATTTATTGGTGATTATTAAGGTTGGTAATCTACAAACCCAAGGGTAATCCAGGATCCTTTGGTAGAAGTTGTTCTGTTCAGCACTATCTTATAGACTTTAGTGGCGGCCGGTGCTGTTAATTTTAAAGTGCCCAATCGAGGTGCAGTCGTGGGCATTACCGGATCAAAAACGACCAACCCAGTTGCTTCATCTATGATTTTCCAATCTGGCTTTCCACTATATCCCACTATAGTGAAACAAGCTGCCTCCCTTCCTTTTGGGAGAGAAATGGAATGAGTTGAAGGGTCAAAAGTAGTTGATGTTTCATTACAAACAGTTCGCTGAAGATAATTTCCCGTTTTTCCATTGCATGATCTAGTTCCATAAGGCGAAAGTTCTGCGGAACGCAATGCGGCATCACATTTTTGAGCGGTCATATTCGTAAATACAAATAAGGACAATCCAAGAGACAATAGATTTAAAAAAAGATTCTTTTTCATGATTCAGAAATTTAACGTTGAATAATTGGTTTTATAATTAATTTCACGAGCGGTTCAGAACGTTCCCTTTTATTCCAATTATTTTCAATATTTTTTTTTGATGAATACATTCGATACAAACAAACAGGCCTGGAACCAAAGAGTAGATGTTCATTATCAATCTGAATTTTATGATGTCCCCGGTTTTTTAAAGGGGAAAGAGGTATTAAAACCTATTGAATTAGCATTGTTAGGTGATGTTAGGGACAAAACACTTCTTCATTTGCAGTGTCATTTTGGACAAGACACCCTCTCTTTAGCTCGTTTGGGAGCTAAAGTTACCGGTATTGATTTTTCGCAGGTTGCTATTGATAAGGCAAATATATTAGCCAATGAACTTGATATAAAGGCAATTTTTGTATGTGGAAATGTATTGGAAACACCCCAACTCGTTTCTGAAAAATTTGATATTGTTTTTACTACCTACGGGGTATTAGGCTGGTTGCCTGACATGAATGATTGGGCAAAAGTGGTGAAAACCATGCTCAAACCTGGTGGGAAATTGATTTTGGTAGAATTTCATCCTGTAATATGGATGATGGATGACGAATTCAAAGGAATCGAATATTCCTATTTTAAAGGTGACCCCATCATAGAAACAAAAAATACTACCTACACGGATCAAAGGGCCGTTCAAATGGATACTTTTCAGGAAATAACCTGGAATCATTCGCTTGATGAGGTGTTAGGTGCCTTATTGGAGGTAGGATTAACATTAACTCACTTTAAAGAGTATGCCTACTCACCTTATCCTTGTTTTAGCCATATTAAAGAAACCTCGCCAGGGCAATATCAAATTATAGGACTGGAAGATAAAATACCTATGGTTTACTCCTTAACAGCAGAAAATGAAAAATAAAAAATACGTTCAACTCTCCATTTTACTATTGCTTCAATTTATGATTTGGGGTTCGTGGTACGTGACAACAGGAACGTACCTTTTACAAACCCTGCATTTTTCAGGTAGTGAAGTAGGTCTTGTATATGGTGCTATGTCTGTTGCAGCATTCATATCGCCCATTTTTGTAGGATTTATAACCGATAAATATTTTTCAGCATCAAAAGTACTGGCGTTTCTTCACATTGGAGGTAGTATATGCTTAGTTGCCATGTATTCATATACGGACTTCAATGTTTTTTATCCGCTCACCTTACTTTATGCCGTTTTATACCTCCCTACCTTCGCACTTTCAAGTTCTTATGTTCTTCAACAACTGGAAGACCCTTCAAAACAATTTCCTGGCGTTAGGGTATGGGGAAGTATTGGATGGATCATAGCGGGAAATATAGTAGGTCTGTTAAGTTGGGAAAAAACAGCCAACCCGTTGTTACTTTCTGCCGGTTTGAGTATAACATTAGGTGTTTATGCCTTATTCTTACCCAAAGTTCCTTCTATAGAGAGAAAAAGTGGTAATTCTATTAAAGAATTTTTCTCTGTCGAAATAATTCAGCTTTTCAAACAGAGAGATTTTTTAGTCTTCATGATAAGCCTTACGCTCCTGTATGCTATTCCCATTGCCTACTATTATAGTTTTGTAAATAATTTTTTAACAACTATTCAGGTGAAAAATGCAGCAGGTTGGATGTCCATTGGACAAATAACAGAGATTGGCGTTATGCTACTTCTGCCCTTTTTCCTTCGACATTTTTCATTTAAATGGGTGGTCTTTACCGGACTTTTTCTGTGGGGTGCTAGATATGGTATTTTTGCCTACGCTGCTGAAAATCCAGGCATGCAGCTCGTTTGGCTTCCCGCCATATTGGTTCACGGCTTCGCCTACGTATTTACCGGATTGGCCGGACAATTATACATTGATGAGAAAGCACCGAGACATTTAAGAAATACAGCACAAAGCATTATCACTTTTGCAATGCAAGGAATGGGAACTTTGTTCGGTACTTATTTTGCCGGTTGGATGGTCGAGAGAAATGTAACCACCTCGGGAGATTATAACTGGACTAATATTTGGATCTTTCCTACAGTGGCTGGGATAGCTTTGTCCTTGTTTTTCCTTCTACTTTTTAAGCAAAAAGAAAAACAAGAACAAAGATTACCCAATAATTAATTAGAAGCTATAAGTAACTTTCGCTACGGCCCTTCTGCCAATAACTGGCATATTTGGCAAAGCTCTGTATTGCTGGTTAAATAAATTTTGACAAGTAGCATCAATAGATAAACCATTCTTCAATTTATAACCAACGCCTATATCAATAAGATTTTTAGGATCAGAAAACCCTGTAAACTGACCTGCATTTGAGTAGAATGAATCGTCATGTTGGAAAGCAATATTTCCTCTCCATCCTGTTTCTGGAGCGTAAACAGCCCCTAAACGATATTTATTCTTAGGTATTCCCAGGTTGAAAATTAAGCCTGAACCTTTTGCCTCACCTAAGTCTTCTTCCGTAAAATCAGTTTTATTTACCGCAGAAAAGTTAGCAAAAACACTCAAATCATTATTTATCGCATAGCCAAAACCTAAATCAACACCCACATAAGCTAATGAACCAAAAGTTCTGTAGCCTGCTGCACTATGAACCATTCCGTCCTGAGGAACGCCTGTTGTTTCAACAGCGCCAAAGATAGGAGAAAGAGGGGCAATTTGTGCAGCAAAAGCAGCACCACCTTGAGCATAAGCGCCTGCTACTGCAGCACTTATCTGCGCCGCTGTTGCCGCTGCAGTAGCTGCTGGAAGACCTGCACCAATCAATGCAGCTTCTAATTGAGTTCTTACCGTAGCACCTACTTTTGAACTTAAATCAGCTGCAATATTTTGCTCTGTGTATCTGATGGTTGGGCTTATGGCCGTAAAATTAATGAATCCTGAAGACGCAATTCTGTAAACGTCAGCAGAAACCATTAATTTTTTATTAAATACACCTTTATAACCAAGCTCCAATGTTTTTTCCGTTCTAATCTGTGGTTCAGTGGTATTGATTGGTGCTAATGGTAAACCTGTAAATAGGTTATATCCTGTAAATTTACCACTTACCCCTGTTGGCGTATTAGCTGGATTCGTTAAAATGGAACGAACAATAGGGAAAATAGTAGCAGGCAGCCCTGCTTGTAAGGCTGTTAATATAGATGGTGTTACAGCACCATAAGGAATAGCTAAAGGTAAACCTGGTGTACCATAAGGCAAACTGGGGAAACCTGGTGCAGTAAAATCAATCAGCGGGTTAGCAGGAAACGTAGCTGTTTCCTTCATACCTTTTAACCAAACATCAAAAAGACCAGGAGCAGGTGTTGCTACAGGAAAGTCAATATACATAACCAAGGCATCTGGTGGCGCAGCTGTTTGGTTGTAAGAAGCTCTAAACGTATGATTTTTAGATGCCTTATACACTAAAGCCAATCTTGGAGAAACCGCCTGTGCATCTAAAAAGTTGAAACGGTCAAAACGACCTGCTGCAACAAATTCGAAACGCTCACTTAATTCAAAGCTTGCTTGTGCATAAGCTCCCAAAATATTATAATCATCATTTTCCTCATTACGACCATATACTTGATTATAGGTATTACTTCCCGCTTGACGATAGTCAGCACCCACCGTAATATCGGCATTTAAAAACTTTTCCAAATTGAAGTTATATTGAATCTGGCCTTCTAACTGACTTCTTTCAATAGCCGTCCTATTTCCTGTCTGATAAAGGAATGTTGGTCTTTCAGGACTACCACCGTCGTTGTAATTATAAAATACCTGAGCAAATAGGCCTCCCTTTTGTACTCTTGCCTGACCCCAGTAAGCAATAGACTGAGAAAGACCTTCCCCCTGAGAATTGTAAAAAACAGAACTATTGGCATTCATACCACCAGCAAGAACAACCTTTGTATCTCCAGAAGGTCTCATTTCTAAGGTACCATTAATGGCGCTGTTAGACCAAAAATCCTGCATCATGTTTCCATCTCCGTCTGGATCGAGATCTGCTTTTGATAAAAGCACCTTTGCTTTTGATTGGTCAGCAGAGACAACACCATTAGCAACGGTAGGATCAACAATAGACGTTCTGAATCTGCTGATTTGCCTGGTGAAGACACCCGCAGAAGTAGTTCCTTCTGAACCATCTAATACAAACTCTCCACCTCTCTTATTGTGTGCATTGATTTTGAAACCAATTTTTTTGTTTTTTGAAGCGGCGGCCACTCTGGTAGAAATACCCCAGGTTGACATTTCTCCACCCATTAATTCAACGGTCGTTCCAGGAAAGTCAATGGGACTTTTAGAAATAAAGTGAACTACACCTGAGGTTACGCCAGGACCGTAAAGCGCACCTCCCGCTCCACGAACTACCTCAATTCTCTGTAAATCGATAGAGTTTAAGCCAGAAGCATCAGACTGAAAAGTTCCAGTACCTGCACCAACCAAACTTCTATAATCAAGAATGGGAAATACACCAGTACCAAACAAACCCGCAGAACCTCTCATTTCAATGTTCATACGAGCAGCAGATTGCTGCTGGATTTGAACGCCAGGAACGTTTATCAATTCTCTGATAGGATCTACCGCTGAAGATGCTGCCTGCATTGTTTTTGCAGATATAACAGAAACTGACGCAGGTGCTTCTTGTACCTTCTCTGCTCTCCTCGAAGCAGAAACCACGATTTCATCTAATGTGCTGATGTTTTCGTCAAGAACAACATCTAGTTTTTCGTTGCCTGAAGTTACATCAAGGACTTTAGCATTGTATCCAATAAAACTAAATTCTACTTTAAAAGGTGGTTTAGAACTAGTTTCTAACCGGTACATTCCATCTAAATCAGCTGAAACTCCTGTTGAGGTTCCTACAACCACAACACTGGCTCCAACCAATGGCTCACCTTTTGAATCGGTAATTTTACCGCTTACTATCGTTTGCGCATTTAAGGCAAAACAAAATAATAAGGCGGGTAATAATAAAATGTTTCTAAGTTGTTTTCTTAACATGGTACACTATTTTTGTTCATCAATCCAATTTAAATTTACATTCTCAATAACTGGATGTTTTACTATCCTACCACAAAATAATCAAAATTTTATATGGATTTATCTTTTTTTGTGTTTTAAAAATTGGTTATTAATGAATTCCTATTTTTATACTCATTTTTACAAAAAATTAATTCCTTTGGAAACAAATAATGACGGTTCAATTAGCTTAAATAAATTTATTTCATCTACGGGGATTTGTTCCCGCCGAGAAGCAGATACCTGGATTTCAGCCGGTAGAGTCACCATAAATAATCTTCCGACCCAACTGGGAAACAGGGTTTTTCCAGGCGACCTGGTGCATATAGACGGAAAACCCATAAAAGAAAACCCACCCTTACTTTATATTGCTTATCATAAGCCCGTAGGTATTGTTTGTACTACCGACCTAAAAGAACCAAAAAATATAATTAGCCAAATCAAACATAATCAACGTCTTTTTCCTATCGGAAGGTTGGATAAAGCTTCCCATGGTCTCATTTTTCTTACCAATGACGGTGACATTGTGAATAAAGTGCTTCGGGCTGGAAATAATCATGAAAAAGAATACATCGTATCGATAAACAAACCAATTACAGATGTTTTTTTACAAAAAATGAGAACGGGTATTCCCATTTTAGGGACGGTAACTAAACCTTGTGAAGTGGTTCAAATAGACAAATTTTCCTTTAAAATAATTCTTACACAAGGTTTAAACCGACAAATTCGCAGAATGTGTGCTTTCCTGGATTATGAGGTTTATTCCTTAAAAAGAATTCGGATTATGGACTTTACCATTGATGGAATTAAATCTAATACCTGGAGATATTTCACGCCTGCCGAGATGAAGAAGTTGGAAGATAAATTGCAATTTTCCTCTAAAACAGCCGAAGCCTCTCTGCCAAAAAAGGAATCCAATAAAGATTAATGCTTAAAAACTAACATAGGATTTTTTATAGCCCCTGATATTTCCCGCACAAGGGAATGCTCCATTAATCTTTCCCAAAAAGATCTTTCGTGAAATGTTACTGCCAACATTCCTTCAGGATATTCACTTAGGAAATCAAGGATGGCGGCAAACGGTTCTCCTTTCAAAATTTTAAAATCCATACCGACCTCCTCATGGTCTTCAGCAAAAGAATGCAAAATTTGCTTCATTTTTGCAATGGCCTTATACTCATCTTCGTCAGTTTCTGAAACATGTAAAAGATGTAGTTTTATACCTAATATCGAACACCACGGAAGAAGAACGTCTAAGGTTGATATACTTCCCGATGAAAAATCAGTTGCGTAATAGATAGAGGTGAGTGGCGCCTCATTGGCTTCTTCTGGTATAATTATTACAGGAAAATCGACGCGATCTATTATTTTATGAGTCGATTCTCCCAAAAAAATTCCTTCTAAAATTTTCTTTTTCCTCTTTCCAATAATTAATAAAGATGGGGTGTATTTTTCAGCCAATAACTCACATTGCTCGACGATATTTCCATAAACCAGCTCATTTTCAATTAAAGTATTGCTCTTCCCAGATTGATTTTTTATAGTCTCATCTAAAAATTTAGATAGTTTTAACCTACTATCTTCTTGAAATTCAATACGATCTATGGATTCTACATGTATCAATATTATTTTATAGTTCTAGGATTGTTTTCATAGAACCCATTTCATACCATTAAGATAATCATTTTATTCCATTTTCGTCTTATTTTCCTTCAACAAGGATAAAACTACGCCCACCGTTAAAGCGAACACAATAAAGGCTAAAGACAACCAATCTGGCAAATGAATTTGATGAGAAACCAACATTTTTATTCCCACAAATGCCAGTATCGCTACGAGGCTATACTTTAAATACTCAAATTTGTCTATAAAAGCGGCCAGAACGAAGTACAATGAACGCAAACCTAAAATAGCGAAAATATTTGAAGTGAAAACAATAAATGGATCAGTTGTGATGGCAAAAATAGCTGGAATACTATCGAATGCAAACATTATGTCTGTAGTCTCTACCACCATTAAGGCGATAAATAGGGGTGTTGCCACCCAAAGCTTTCCCTCTTTAATAAAAAAATGATCTCCGTGAAATTTCGTCGTTACCGGGAAAAAGCGTTTCACCAGTTTAATGGTCGGATTGTTTTCCGGGTGGATGCTTTCATGGGTTCCTGACCTTAGCATTTTATATGCGGCATACAATAAAATGATACCAAAAATATACACAATCCATGTAAAACTTTCCATCAGCACAGCCCCAACGCCTATCATTAATCCTCTAAAGATGATAGCACCTAAAATACCCCAGAATAAAACCCGGTGTTGGTTCGCCTGCGGAATGTTAAAATAAGAAAAGATGATAGCTATGACAAAAATATTATCAATACTCAGAGATTGTTCGACAAGATAACCTGTTAAATAAGTTATGACCGCCTCTTTTCCTGTTAACACGTGACTTCCTTGGGGTAGCCAGTTATTTGTATAGGCAAAGTAAATAAATACGCTGAATAATAAAGACAAACTCACCCATAAGCCAGTCCATCTTAAAGCCTCCTTTGTAGTTACATTATGTGGATTCTTATTTAAAACCCCAAGATCTATCCCTAATAAAATAAGGATAAGTAAAATAAAGCCCGTCCAGATAATCATAATTTCAACTTGATATTAAAACAAAAAAGCCCCTGATTTATTTCAGAGGCTTTGTGAGGTCGGAGGCGGATTCGAACCGTCGTACGAGGTTTTGCAGACCTCTGCCTAGCCACTCGGCCACCCGACCCTATTTTCACATATTTTATATGAAGCGCAAATATACGTGTTTTTTTTATTATTAGACAATACTAATTCGATTATTTAATAAATATAGAGCCTAGTTAATTATTTTTTCCTTTTCCCACTTTTTTACTAATTCTTCCATATTCGTTCCCCTTACAAACCGATAAGCCATTATAGCCTCTTTTGATACCTTTTTTTCATAATAAACCAAGCCAATGCCTTTGGCATATATTTCCATACCCTCAAATAACTGTCCGGTAACCCCCTCGTTTTCCACTTCAATTTTTTCTTTTACCCTAAAAATAATGGCCGGAATTTCCTGTTTATTTAAATAAAACGTGGTGTCTCCCATAAATATCCTATTTTTTATAATACTATAGGTAGTTGAATCATTATCATTTGATTTCCATTTTATGTGATAAAGAAAAATACCAAACTTATCTTTAACCACAAAGGGAAAACTATTTCCAGCTACAATTTCCACTTTGGTACTTTGTTGTTTGTACCCTTTCGTAGCATCGGGTAAATCATAAATATACAGGTCTTTTAGGAGTAATCCATTTTGTACTACCTCTTCTTGAACCTGTTGTAAAGGGACCATATAGTTTTCATAAAAAGTACTCGAAAATATTTTTTGTTCCCCTTTTAAAAAACTCCTGTGATACCAATAAACACTGTCTGTCCCCATATTTCCAGCCGATTCATAAACATAAACTTCTCCACCGGCCAATTTTTCCATTGGGAAATAATAACCTCTGATATCTCTTTGATTATTTTCTAAAACACAGGCAGAAAGGGTAAAACACCACAGAATATAAACAGGAACACCTATATAAATCCATGCATTAAAAGGGTGCTCCCAACGTATTTTATTCATTTATCTCATATTATTTGTTCAGCTTTACAATGACAAATGACTTTTTATATCTTGTAATACCTATAAAAGGTCGTATATTTGCCTACTCACAAAATTAACCTAAATAGGAAATAAAATGTTTGAAAATATAGGCAAGTCTTTGCAAAAATTATTCGGAAGCAAACAGGAAAAAGATATTCTTAAGTTCAACCCTATCATTGAACAAATTCATCAATTTGGGGACAACTTAAAAAATCTTTCCCATGATGAGCTGAGGCAAAAGACGACAGAATTTCGGGAAAGGATTAGCGATTATCTTTCCGATATAGACGACGCTATCGAAAACTTACGTCAACAAACCATTGATTCTGAAGAGCTTTCCGATAAAGAAAATCTTTTCCT
>JAJTER010000196.1 GCA_021299835.1 Saprospiraceae bacterium
CAGTAGAATATTTTTTTGCATCCAGTGATGGATGCCAAGATTTTATCATTGACTGGAGTCTCAGTGGTCCTAAAACAGGTATTTATGACGATATCCTCGGCAATGAGGCTTTTTATGATAGTAATAAACCTTTTAATCCTTTCTTTCACGGTTTGATAAAGTCATTGAATGAAGTACAAACTGAAAACGAGGTAAATGAAAGACTTAAAAATTTAATAGAAAAAGGATTATATGTATGTAATGGTGAAACAAAGGAATTAAAATCAATAAATAGCCCATTACTTGATGATGACAAAACACTAATTGTATTTTTTAAATAATTCTTTTCCATGTATTCTGATTCAAGAAACCAACCAATACCATTGGGTAATGAACTTGGGAAAGGAGGTGCTGCAACAGTGTATGTACATGGGAGAGATAAGACACAAGCAGTAAAAATATTTAAGCCTGAATTTTTAAAAAAAGAGATTACACTTGCCAAGCGTATAGAACAACTGAATAAACTATCAAAAGTAGCAGCACTTAATATAAATTTTGGGAATTCTTTGAAATCAATCGGATCTTGGCCAAAAGATTTGGTTAAAGATCGGTCAGGCAAGATTGTTGGGTTTACCATGGAAACGGTAAATAATGGAGTTGATCTGACTCAAATTATTTTTGCACGTGATTATTCATCAGCATTTTTTAAGTATCGGAATAAGCCATATTATGATGAATGGAGAAATTTTTTTGTATATAATCCTGGGGGGATAAAAAATCGATTTATTTTATCCTATTATCTTTCATTATACTTTGAAAAAATATACAATTTAAGAGATAACCGAGGGAATGTAATTGATCTAGAGCTATGTAATTTTGATATTAAACCTAATAATATTTTAGTCTCCATTGATCAAATTTCAGGGAAAAGTCATATTGTACCATACATTCTTGATTTAGACAATTTGACATTAAGAAATAAATCGGGTATTTTATCACCGGTTAATCCACAATTCACTCCAGAGTATAAGGCTCCAGAAGGTCCTTTGAATAAGTTTTACGATTATTATAGTTTGGCGGTTATATTTTATCAGTTGATATTTGATATACATCCTTTCATGGCAATTCAAGGAGGGACGAGGTTTACCGATGGAACGGAAATGGATTTCTTTGTTAAAAATAAATGTTTCCCATGGGGTCGAAATAGAAAATATTTAAGTCGAATAACACAAAATGATATTAAGCACGGCAACTTTGTTAAATTATCAGTAGAATTACAAACACTTTTCCTACGTGCTTTTGATTCTGACTCACCAAGTTTGAGACCCTCAATGAATGAATGGAGTAAAGCATTTTTAAATTATCTCGGCAATGGGTCTATACAATTTGGGAAATTATTTAAGTTTTAATAAAATTAATTTTTCTCTATCTTATTGAAAATTCTTTTCAGTTTAAATTAGTATGAAATGGCTCAGACTAGTGATGATCTGATTTTATTCCCATTAGAGCAAAATATCAATTTAGTTCAACAAAATTCAACTGCGATTTCCCAGCAACCAGGGCAAACAAATCATAAAAAAAGGAAAAATTCGACAAGTAGTACTAAGCCTCCCAATCGATCTACAACTAAATCTGCACCTTTTATAAAATCCAAGCCTGCAAAACAACCAAATCCTCCAGTTACCTGGAAGCAGCCACCTAAGAAATCTAGGAGTTTTTTTAAGATTTTAGTTTTTGCAATTCTATTTTATTTCTTCAAAGATCGATTAATGCAAAATAGTTATATAAATAAGCTAACAAATTGGGTAGTGGAACATAGCCCTTTTGGGAAGAAAATACAGGATTTTGAAGATTTCAAAAAAGGAAAATTAGTATACTATGCTGAAAATCCAAATATAAATCCGATTCATCGATTCAAAAAAACGAGTTCAAAAATTGGTATTTATTCTGGCGAATTAATTTTAATCGAGAAAACAGGTGAACTAAGAAAAAGATATATATTACCGAAGGGAGTAAAAGAGAAAATGGTTAAATCCTACACTACTGTTTCTACGAGAAGTGGATTGAAAAAAGTACGAACTAAAGATAAGGTTACCAATACAAAAACATTTATACGTGAGATGGGGGATACAAATATTGATATGATGCTCTTTAAAGGTAATCTTGAAAAAAATGTTTTGCTACAGGAATGGGATGGTGGTCCAATTTTTAATGTTCGATTAGAAAGTATTGAATATTACGAAGAAACCGCTTTAACTTTTATTTGGAATGATTTTGAAAGTTTCAAGAAGAATGATACAGGCATTGTGTATATACCTACATATATTTATAATAAATTAGTTAAAAACAAAAATGTGAAAGGACTTTCTCTTAAAAATATTCCAACTAAAAGTATAAGAGAATTAGTATATTAACTTCTTTATTCTTGTCCAAATTAGTCAGTCAAGACTAATGTATTTTACTCCCTGCTCCATTTTAGCTATTTCAATATGGATTAAATTTATCATGAGTAAGCGTGAAAGTTTCAGTATTTTGGTATTTTTGGCAGGCAATATCAATAAAGAAAATGGACAGTAAGCTATTGATTTTGTTCAACTCATTAGTTTTAATCTATATAGTGGTATTAGAACAATTGGATTGCTTGATGAGCTGAAATTATAAGTATTTTAAGGCAATGGCTTACTGTATAATTGTGACTTACTAATGTTATGAAAATTAAAAAAATATTAATACTGTGTACAGGTAATAGCTGCAGAAGTCAGATGGCTCATGGGTATTTGAAGAAATTTGTAGGTACTAAAGCAGAAATATACAGTGCAGGTGTGGAAACACATGGGGTCAATCCTAGAGCTATTGCCATAATGGCTGAAGATGGTATTGATATTTCACTTCATACATCGAACAATATTTCAGAATACGTAAGTATTGATTTTGATTTTGTAATCACCGTATGCGATCATGCTAAAGAAAGATGTCCATATTTCCCCACCACTGCCAAACAATTACATTATAATTTCCCGGATCCTGCTCGATCGAAGGGAACCGACGAAGAAATTTATAAAGAATTTAGGAATACAAGAGATTAACGGTAGCAGGTGTAGATATAAATGGTAATCGGATTACAAAACAAGGAATTGTAATATTAGTGAGATAACTATAATCAGAATAGATACTAATGTATAGCTAACTCTTGGTTGGGATTCGCCTTATCTATTTTATTACATTAAAAATTAAGTTGTGCCTGCAACCTTAATAAGCTTCCCTGTTGTAGATTATTCTGAAGTATAAAATCTTCATATCTACGTTTGGAGATCGTGTACATGGCAACTAATTCAAATTGTTTGACGGGTTGCCATTCTACACCGATCTCCAAATCATTTACCTGATGGCTTCTGGCATCCCTTTCATGTTTTTTCCCCCCATCATAATATTGATACCTGATGAATGGTAAAAGGGTATGATTATTCACTTTAACATTATACATCGCCTGAATATATCCACCTTTTAACCGCTGTACTTCAATTGAGTCGGTTATTTTATTGAATTCCGGACCTCGACCAACGTTATATTCTGCTACTAACCCAATTGGCATGGGATATACAACAAGTGTTCCAGCAATCCGTTCATCGAGGTAGTTCAAATCATTTTTAAATTTAGCGCCAGTACTTATATTTGATCTTGTTAGTACAAACTGTCCCTTATATCCTTGAATTCCCGCTTCTACAATTTGTTTATTTATTTTGAATGGGTATGTAAAGCGTGCAACGGTATGTTGTCTATTGTTTAATTCCGGATTATTAGCCGTTTGTCCATTATAAACCCCTATACCCAATACTCCATAATCGCCTGATCCTTTAAGTCCGCTGCTAACCAGTTCACTAAATAATTTTCTTTTTTCTGCTGGTGCCCAATAAAACATCACGCCCAGGTCTCGCTCATTACTAACGGCACTATTCAGGGCATCAGCGCGATCAAGCGGAAGACGATTTTGACTGGATTGCATATTCTCAAAGCCAAATGGAATTTTACTTTGTCCGAATCGTACCCGAAATTCATTTTTCTTGTCAAGTCCTACATCAAAATACGCATCCCTTAGTTGTGCAAAATGTAATCGGTCGTTAGATGGGCTACTAGCTAAATCTGGTTGAATATAGAAATATACTCTTGGGTTTATTTGGCCAAAGAAAATTATGCGCATTCGCCTGATAAAAAAACCTCCATTCTTCCCCCATGACCTGTCGCAAGACTCGCAACCTAGATTTTCATTGGTCTCCAAAAGACGATTGTATCGTATTTGGGAATAACCCCGAATAGAAATATTTTCAAACCATTTTGTGGTCTGAACTTTTTTTAAAGTATCTCCCTGAGCATGTACGTTATTTGATAAAATCAGGAATATAAAACTGAAAAAGATTGGTCTGACGAGGTAGGTCAATATTGATGCGAAGAAGTTCATGTAATGCAATAATATGAACTTAATGTTACCAAATTGTTATCAATTGGTTAACCCATTACATTTTAATCTTTTAGGGCATTTATATTTAGATTAGGGTAATTGCCCGATTTTCTACTTTACAATGGGCCGAATTTTTGGGAGAAGGTAACTTTATTTCTCGCAAACAAGCAGGCGCCTAGTATACCTGCTTTTTCTCCTAGCTTTGATAGCCTAAGCTCCGTGTCATTATTCACCAAGCTTAATGAGTATTTATTTATTGCACTTTTTGTGGGTAAGCGAAGATAATCGCCTGTTTCAGAAAGTGCCCCACCTAAAATGATCAGTTCGGGATTAAAAACATTAATTAATATCGATAGTCCTTTTCCTAATCGATCTCCAATTTCTGCTAGTAATTCAATGCACAACATATCATCATTATTAGCAGCATTGATTACATCCGTAAGCGTGATTTCAACGCCTTTAGTTTTTTTATTAACTGATGATGTTGATCCCTCTGCAATTTTTTCTTTTATCCTTCTAATTAGGGCAGAGCCTGAAGCTTCTGTTTCTAGACAACCTTTTTTCCCACACCTACAAATAATTTCATTATCAAAAATTGGGGTGTGTCCAAATTCACCACTGAAGCCAGATTTCCCATAATGCATATTCCCATCAATCAGCATGCCTAATCCAACACCATAATCAATATTTACAAATAGTGCATTTTTTTCTGATGCTACATCTGTGAACATGAATTCTCCGTAGGCCATCGATCTAGAATCATTTTCTAGATATGTTTTTATGCCGATTGTATTTTTAATGTAATGCGATAATGGTTCTTCTTGGAAATGATAAAAGCTATAGCTATATCCTTTCGTATGATTGATGCGACCTGTTAAGTTGATCCCCATGCTTAAGATCTTATCTTTTTTTACAGGTGATTCTTTGATAAATGTTTTAAGAATAGAAATCAATTGAGCTAATGATTCAGGTGTATTTTCCAAGCGGAAAGGGATGCGATTTTTTTGGGCGACCAATTGTTTCTTGAAATTCATCAATCCAATATTCACATAATATTTCTTTACATCCACTCCTAAAAAATAACAGGCATCTGGAACCAGTCCGTACAAACTGGCTTTTCTCCCACCTGTTGATTCCACCTTCCCATAATCGTGCAAAAGACCATCTTCAATAAGTTCATTAATCAAGCTAGTTGTTTTAGGCACACTTATGTTTAATTCTTTGCTTATTTCCGTGATTGAGCTGCTCACGGTTTTATCTAATATGTTGAATATTAACTTTTTAAGTGTTTTGTTTTTCAGCGCCACTCCTGTGGAGCTATCCTCGTTGAACACTTCAGATATGATCTTGTTTTTTGGCATTTGCACAATTCGATTATTCCGTAAAGCGGCCTACAATTTAATGAGTGTTGGACAGATTGTTTAACATTTCTATCG
>JAJTER010000089.1 GCA_021299835.1 Saprospiraceae bacterium
CTAATTTCTGGAAATTTGATGCTGTTAAAAGAACTAATATAAGGTCTGAATATAATATTACTGATAATGATTTATTGTTAGGTTATGTTGGTAGATACCATTCTGTTAAAAATGTAGCATTGCTTTTAGAGGTGATAGCTGAATTATCTCCTGATTATCCATTTTTAAAAGCAATGTTTATAGGTAAAGATTTAGTTCAGGAGAATGAAAATGTTAATAAATTTTTAAATTTATCTACTAGTGATAAAATCTTTTTATTGGGAAATGAATCTGATATTCCTGGATACCTATCAGCTTTCGATTGCTTTTGTTTATGTTCAAATAGTGAAGCTTTCCCAAATGTTCTGGCTGAGGCTATGTCATGTAATCTATATTGTGTGTCAACAAATGTTGGGGATGTACCTTTAATTCTAGGGGATCTCGGTTGTATAGTTCCACCTAATGATAAGGAACTCTTAAGAAAGGCCATCATCTTTTGGATTGAAAACCATTTATCCCTCAAAGAAAATGGTCGCCGAGCCAGAGAAAGAATCAAAAATAATTTCCCGATAAATAAAAATATAGCCGATTATGCTTCCATTTATTTATCCTGAATTATAAGCTATGTGCGGTTTCGTAGGGGTTTTATCCACAACTTTCCTTAATGAAAGTACATTAAAGAAGATGACCAGGACCTTGGAACATAGAGGGCCTGATGAATCAACCCTCTGGCAGGATTCTTTGTCCGGTATTTCTTTAGGTCATCAAAGGCTCTCTATCTTAGAACTATCAAACGCAGGTAGCCAGCCAATGTTCTCTGCAAATGGTCGGTTTGTCTTGATATATAATGGCGAGATTTACAACCATTTATTTTGTAGAAAGGTCTTAGCTGAAAGTGGGTTTGTAGTCTCCTGGAAGGGGAGTTCTGACACGGAAACGCTTATTGAATTGATTAGCGCTTTGGGTTTAGAAAGGGCTTTGAAGTTAACTACCGGGATGTTTTCTCTTGCCTTATGGGATAAAGTGGAGAAAAAATTATTCCTCGCCAGAGATCGTTTTGGTGAAAAGCCGCTATACTACGGTTGGCAAGGTGATTCTTTCCTTTTTGGCTCTGAACTTAAAGCGCTTAAAATCCATCCACATTTCTTAAATGAAATAGATTCAAATGCTCTTGGTCTTTATTTGCAATATAATTATGTGCCAACGCCTTTATCAATCTATAAGGACATAAGTAAATTAACGCAAGGGTGTATTTTATCGGTTTCGTTGGACAATAAGGCGGTTTGTATTAGTACTTATTGGTCTGCCATCGATACCATGATTAACGGGAAGAGGAATCCTTTCCAAGGTTCTGTTACTGAGGCCATCGATGAAACAGAAAATGTTCTTAAACGGGCTGTTCATAGTCAATTATTAGCAGATGTTCCATTGGGTGCTTTTCTTTCTGGTGGTATCGATTCGTCTTTGATAGTGTCTCTAATGAGCACTGTTTCGAGTAAGCCTGTAAATACATTTACCATTGGATTCGATGAAAATGGATTTAATGAAGCCGTTTATGCAAAAAAAATAGCTAGTCATTTAGGTACAAATCATACGGAACTTTATGTCAATCCAAAGGATTGTTTTGACGTAATTACGTTGTTGGGGAGCATGTACGATGAACCTTTTTCTGATTCGTCCCAAATTCCGACCTATTTGGTAAGTAAATTAGCCGCTGGTTCCGTAAAAGTTGCCCTTTCCGGCGATGGTGGCGACGAACTTTTTGGAGGCTATAACCGGTATTTTTTTGCTGAAAAAATATGGAATAGTCTAAGATTTATTCCTAAGCCTCTTCGATCAGGGCTCTATTCGTCAATAAGTAAATTAAATACCCAACAATGGGATGCTATGTCGAGCTTTCTGCATCATATACTACCTAAAAAATATCATTTTTCCAATCTTACAGATAAATTGATAAAAGCTTCATCATTATTAGCAGTAGAATCTTTCGATGATGTTTATTTTAGATTAGTTAAACAATTGGAAAATCCAGGTGATATATTAAATTTTGATTTTTATCCACAGAAAAATAAATTAATAGGCTCAGATTTATTCCAGGATAATATGGATAAAATGATGTTGAATGATCTGCTTACCTATTTGCCTGATGATATTTTATGTAAAGTGGATCGTGCTGGTATGGCTGTTTCATTGGAAAGCAGAATTCCTTTTCTTGATCATCATGTCTTTGCATTTTCTTCCTCTTTACCCTTATCATATAAAATTAATAAAGGAACATCAAAATGGATATTAAGGGAAATACTAAAAAAATACATTCCTGAAAATTTGATAAACAGACCTAAAATGGGTTTTGGGATTCCTTTGGAAGAATGGTTAAGAGGTCCCCTTAAAGAGTGGGCAGAAGATTTACTCGATGAAAAGGTCATTACAGGGAGCGGTATGTTAAATCCAAAAGTAGTAAGGCAAAAGTGGGAGGAACATATTTCGGGAAAAAGAAACTGGCATTATCAACTTTGGGCTATTTTGATGTTTCAGACTTGGTATAAAAAAAATTGTTAAAGTGGAAGCTGTTTTAGGCATAATAGGAATTTGCCTTTTATTGGTATTGATTTATGTAATGACCATTAGGTGGCCATTATTAAAAAATATTATTTGGATAGGTGCCTTACTCCGAATATTAGCAGCGCTAATACATTTTTTTATTTTTCAGTTGCCAGATGGGAAGATTGATGCCGTTAAATTTGAGAATTATACATGGTCTTTTTCTCAAATGCCATTTAATGATTATATACTGAGTTTTAAAACAAATACTTTAGCACTTACTTTCACCTGGGTTCTTTCATTAATTTACAGGCTCTTTGGAAGGAGTCCGTTACTCCTTCAGTGCATTAGTATATTTTTTGGTGTTTTGTGTATCCTTTTGGTATATAAATTATCCTTCCTGTTAAGTAATAATGAGAAAAAGGCTAAACAATCAGCTTGGATTCTAGCCGTTTTTCCTACCGTTATATTGTATGATTCTTTAATACTAAGAGAGGTATTTGTAATGTTTTTTCTGCTTTTGGCCTTTATTTATTTTGCTAAATGGTATATAAGCAAGAATGTTAATTACGGCATTTTGACACTAGTTTGTTTTATTCCCTTATACTATTTGCATAGTGCACTTATTCTAGGAGGAGTTATATTTTTTATACTATTTTTTATAGAAAGCATAGGTTTTTTTAAAGTAAGATATAGGCAAAATAAATTTAACATTATCCACGCAATTCTTTTATCATTTACTCCTCTTATTACCTTGTATTTATTTACTATTTTACCAGGTATAAAAATACCTTATTTAGGTAAATTTGATGACATTTTTACCTTTTCAAGAATTTTGTTCCAAACTAAAGTAACCAATTTTGGAGGTTCTGTTTATCCTGATTGGCTTTCCCCAGAATCACCTTTAGATTTTTTTTTATTAATCATTCCCAGATTAGGTTACCTATTGTTTTCACCTTTTATTTGGGACCTTAGGGCAATAAATCACCTCCTTGGTTTCGTTGATGGTTTACTTTATTTGTTTGTTTTTTATTGGATTGCCAAAGGAATCTTGTTTGAAAAACATAAACAAATTATTACAAGAATACTTATAATTTTGATACCTTTACTAATACTTTACTCCTGGGGGGTCGGAAATTTTGGCACAGCTTTAAGGCACAGGGTTAAATTTATTCCTGTATTTATCGCAATATCAACAATTTACGTTCCAAAAATCACTTTGACAAAAAAAATCAGCGGTTCCAAAACCTAATGAGTAACTTTAATTATTTTTAACTTGGAGAGGTCTAGAAGGAGAATTCTTATTGTTGTCAACACCGATTGGGGGTTTCTTGCCTATAGGTTGCCTATAGCTTTAGAGGCTATGAAGTTAGGTTGGGAGGTCTTTGTGGCTACACCTGATACTGGCGATGCGCATCTTATTAAAGCCGCTGGGTTAAATCATATTACGCTGGAGATGTCGAGAAAGGGCTTAAATCCTTTGAGGGAACTTAAAACTATGTTTGAGTTTTGGAGTCTTTACAAAGATTTATCTCCGCAAATAGTTCATCATGTTACCGTGAAACCTATTATTTACGGTTCTATAATGGCGGCTCTTTTAAATAAATCTTTCGTTGTCAATGCAATTAGCGGTCTTGGATATGTTTTTACTTCCTTGCCTAAAAATAATATTGTTAGGCTAATCACTACTTTTTTATATAAATTGGCGCTGAATAGATCCAACAGCAAAACTATTTTTCAAAATCCTGATGACTTGAATCTTTTTATTCAAGAGGGGATGATTGAAAAATCTAAAACTAGACTTATTCTTGGTTCTGGTGTGAATTGTTCCGTATTTTCTCCTACTCCCGCGAAAGTCGGAGACATAATAGTAATGTTACCAGCAAGAATGCTTTTTGATAAAGGCATTTATGAGTTTGTAAATGCCGTTACGCTTCTAAAAGCTGATTACCCAAAGGTAAAATTTGTTCTCGTAGGTCGATCCGACGATGGTAATCCTGCACTCATTCCAACAAAGCAACTTAGAGCATGGGAATTGGCTGGCTTAATCGAATGGTGGGGTTATAAAAGAAATATGGATGAAGTCCTGAATATGGCTTCTATGGTTGTTTTACCTTCTTATAGAGAAGGTTTACCCAAGGTTCTTCTCGAAGCAGCCGCTTGCAGTAAACCTATTATTTCAACGAATGTTCCTGGCTGTAAAGAAATAGTGAGACATGAGGTGAACGGGCTGCTTATTCCTCCTAAAGATGAGGTGGCTCTTGCTGAAGCGATTCGACGATTACTTGATAATCCTGAATTCTCCAGGCAATTGGGTAAAAACGGTCGCGAAATTGTTCAAAATGAATTTTCTGAAGCGTTGGTGGTGGAAAAAACATTTGAGGTGTACGAGCATTTGCTCGCAGGGAAATAATGGTTTAATTTTTTACATCGCCCTTCCCCGTGAATAGTAAATTTCCAGATTTTAACCGAAAGGATTTTCATACATTTCCTCGTCCCGATAATAATTCTTCCTATTCAAGCAGAAAATGGGTGATTGATACCTTTTTTGCTGCTTCTTTACTCGTTCTTTTGTTTCCTTTGTTGCTTTTTACCATGCTTCTTCTGTTTGTATTGAATGGACAGGTTTTGTACTCAAAGCCCAGGATTGGTTTTAATCAAAAGCCTTTTACCATTTTGAAATTTGTAACGATGATTCGCAATAGCCATAATATGACCTATGGTACCATGACTATTGGAAATGATCCTCGTATTACACCCATTGGAAGAATTTTAAGAAAGTTTAAAATTGATGAATTACCCCAACTTTGGAATGTACTCATTGGGAATATGAGCTTCGTCGGTCCAAGACCTTTGGACAAATCTGAGTTCGATTGTTATCCCCAAAATATAAAAGATGTTATCTATACCGTTAAGCCTGGTATAACAGGGGTTGGTTCTATCGTTTTTAGAAATGAAGACAAAATTTTATCTGACCCAACCGTTTCCCCCATAAGTTTGTACAAACAAAAAATAGCTCCACATAAAGGAGAACTTGAACTTTGGTACCTGGAAAATCAATCCTTTTATGTCGATTTTATGATTTTATTACTTACCGGATTAGCTATATTTGTACCGAATAATCAACTTATTTATCGAGTGTTTCCCTCGCTCCCTGTTAAACCATTTTAAAAAATCAGGTTAATGCCGAAAAGTATTATGACCATCGTGGGGGCCAGACCCCAATTTGTTAAGGCTGCAGCTGTATCAAGAGTTATTAGGGAAGAGGGCTATTTTGAGGAAAAAATAGTCCATACTGGTCAACATTTTGATGCTAATATGTCAGATATTTTCTTTTCCGAAATGTCCATCCCCAATCCTCATTTTCAATTGGCTATCAATAGTCTTACTCATGGTGCAATGACGGGTAGAATGCTGGAAGGTATAGAATCTCTGTTATTATCGGAAAAGCCCGATGCCGTTATGGTGTATGGTGATACTAATTCCACGCTGGCTGGTGCTTTAGCCGCCTCAAAATTGAGAATTCCATTGGTTCACGTCGAGGCTGGGCTGAGAAGTTTTAATATGGATATGCCGGAAGAGATTAATAGAATTCTTACCGATAGAATCAGTGATTTATTATTTTGTCCAACTCAGACTGCCATCGATAATTTAATGGCCGAGGGCTTCGGTTCTTTGCCCTCTCGCATTGAACTCACAGGAGATGTTATGCAGGATGCAGCTATTTTTTATGCGAAAATAGCTCATCAAAAATCTTCTGTTCTCGATAAACTGAAATTAAATAATGAACCTTATATATTGGTAACTTTTCATAGACAGGAAAATACAGATGTTCCTGAAAATCTATCGACTATTATTCAGGCATTGAATGCCATTAACAAGGAAATAAAAGTAGTGGCTCCGCTTCACCCCAGGACAAAAAAAATAATGTCTGAAAGGAATTTAAATGCTGAATTCGTTACGATTGATCCTGTTGGTTATTTTGATATGATTCAATTATTGGAAAATACGCAGCTGGTTCTTACCGATAGTGGTGGATTACAAAAAGAGGCCTACTTTTTTAATAAATTTTGCGTGACTTTAAGAGATCAAACGGAATGGGTGGAATTAGTCAATGGTGGTTATAACCAACTGACAGGAGCTAATTTTGATGCGATTACAAATGCCGTAAGATTAGCCCTAACCCAAAAATTCGAAAAAGTAAATGATTATTACGGCGGTGGAAATGCTGCATCTCTGATCACCAAATCCCTGCATCATTTTTTAACCTAGCCTCCTTTTAGTATATGTTTTCCTTAATATTATATTACCTTTGGATTCTTTTTTTATACTCCGCTCCAAATGAATAATGTTTCAGTTTTTTTTCTGGTTCTTCTGTTGATAGCTTCTTTTGCTTGCAACAGGCCTGTTTCAAGATTTAGTTGGGAGGGGAACACCGTAGCTCCAGGGGCAATACATTTCAAAAATGAGGCTAAAAAGGCAACCGATTTCCTTTGGGATTTTGGCGATGGAAGTATATCAGTTGATTCAATGCCTGTGCACAGATTTTATTCATCAGGTAGTTTTGTGGTTCGCCTGACAGCGCTTAATGGAAAGAAAAAACGAATAAGTATGGAAAATATTACGATTAAAGCTCCCGAAGATTGTTTGATTCACCTGTCAACCTCATTAGGTGATATGGTTATCAAATTATATGACGAAACGCCGGCGCACCGCGATAATTTTATGAAACTGGTCGAAGAGGCTTACTTCGATAGTCTTCTTTTTCACAGGGTCATTGATGGTTTTATGATTCAAGGGGGAGATCCTCAATCAAGAAATGCGGCAAAAGGTGCGCGTTTAGGTATGGGTGGTCCTGGTTATACGGTTCCAGCTGAATTCAACGACCAACTGGTACATGTGAAAGGTGCTCTTGCAGCAGCTCGAACAGGCGGACCTTCAAATCCTGAGATGAGATCTTCAGGCTCTCAGTTTTATATCGTTCATGGCGCTCCGGTAAGTGAGAATTCATTAAAAATAATGGAGTCCCGGACAGGTGTCAAATATGGTGATAAACAAAAAGAAGAGTATATTGCTCTGGGTGGCACCCCTCAATTAGATAATAATTATACCGTTTTTGGAAGGGTAATAGAGGGACTGGATGTAATTGATAAAATAGCAAAAGTTCAAAAGGATGGGGCAGATAGACCCGTCTCAGATGTGTTGATGACTTTGAAATTGATTAAATAGCCAGCTTATGCCTAATGCTGATATTATATTAGGTGTCGATGTAGGAGCCTCTGGTATTAAAGGGGCGCTCGTTGATAGTACTAAGGGAATTCTTGTTTCAGATCGTATTAGACTTGAAACACCAAATCCTGCTACTCCCGAAGCTGTGGCAGAAACATTTAAGGAGTTAGTGAAGGCTTTTAAATGGAAAAAAAGGATAGGGGTTGGCTTTCCCAGTATTATTAAAAAGGGTACCGCTTATTCCGCCGCTAATATTGACAAAAATTGGAATGGCCTGAATGTCAAAAAATTTCTTGAAAAATCTACTGAACTTCCGGTTCGGGTCATAAATGATGCCGATGCAGCAGGATTGGCAGAGATGAATTATGGGCACGGAAAAGATATGTTAGGGGTGGTTCTTCTTATTACCATCGGTTCCGGATTGGGTAGCGCTTTGTTTCTGGACGGTAAGTTGTTACCAAATACTGAGTTCGGTCATGTTCGTATGCATGGTATGATTGCCGAACATTATGCCTCCAGCCGTATTCGAAAAGAACTTAATTTGGATTGGGAAGAGTGGGGAAAGCGATTCGATGAGTACCTGAATTATATGGATTTATTAGTAAATCCTGACCAAATTTTCCTGGGCGGTGGCATTAGTAAACACTTTGACCTCTTTAGCCCCTTTTTAAATGTAAAAACAAAACTTAAACCAGCAAAATTGAGAAATAACGCGGGCATTATCGGTGCCGCTTGCTTCGCGCACTTAGATTAATTTTCTTCGCACAAAAGTTTTCTGAAAAGGGAAATTTTTCAATAAAAAAAGGGTTAAAGATTTTTTCTTTAACCCTTTTTTTATTTAGGATTCTGGTCTATAATATTGTAACATTTCCGATACTTCTGGATCAGCTTCCACGTCGGGTAAAAGGGTGAACAATACAGTATGAGTAGAATAATCTTCCTCTAAAGCTACGCCAAGCATCATTAAAGCCTCTTTTCTTTGCCCGGCAGCCAATAAACAGGCAACATGAGCAAAAATCATAGTGGAACCTTCTGTTTCTAATTCACCTGCTTTAGCTAACTCAATAGCTTCTTGTTTCCTATCGGCATGAATTAAAAAAGACAGATAATACAACCAATATTTACTTTCGAAAGGAGCTAAGTTTACCGCCTCCTGAAAGCAGAATTCAGCCTTTTCCTCATCACCTAATTGTTGATAAGCTATACCCATAGAAGAATAGTATTCTTCCCGTTGATCTTCAATATTAATAGCTCTTTTAAAATATAAAATAGCTTTTTTCCAATCTTTATGGTGTAAGAAAACCTCCCCAATATGGTATAATACCTCATCATTCATGGGATCAGCTTGAAGCGCTTTTCTGAAATAAGCCAATGACTTTTGAGTCTGATTAAGTTCTAAACAGCACTGACCACACATCATTAAAACCTCTGAATCAGATACAAATAGGGATATCATTTCTTCGTAAGCTTCTAAGGACTTTTGAAACTTTTTTAATTCAAAGCATAAATTGCCATATTCTCTATAAGCGATTTCCAAAGTAGGGGTCGATAAATACGCAAATTCCAACGCTTCCAACGCTTCGTCGTAATTTCCTAAATAAGCTTGAGATAATCCCAGGTAATACCAGGACAATCCATTGTAAGAATTTGAATCAAGTATTTTGCCAAATATCAAAATACCCTCTTCATATTTTTTGTACGATTCTATCCATGCCCAGAAATATTCGATGGCTTCTTCATTTGATGCATCAAGCAGTACGGCTTGCGATAAAATTTGGAAAATGCCTTCATTACGACCTTCTTCTTCCAGGATATTAGCCTTTAATAAAAGCATTTCGCAAGTTCTTATTTCATCTAATTTACCTTCTAAGCCAGAAATTAAACTGAGCGCCTCATCGTTATTATGGGTTTTAAATAGTAATCTCGCATGAAGTAAAGTCACAACATGATTACCTGGGGACAAGGCGTTAACATGCTCCAATATAGCGTTGACCTCATCTACTTTGTTTAATTCAAGCAGATAAATTACCTTTTTAAGGTAAAAAGTAAGTGAATAGGGGAAATGATTAATCCCTTCTTCACATATTTCTAAACTTCTTTCATATTGTCGCTCTACGGCGAAATAATCCATAAGTAAAAATAATTCTTTCTCTTCCCACATTTTTGAAGTGCCGCATTCAACATAAGCATCATAAGCCTGTACTAAATGCTCAATACTAATTTTTTCTTTGTCGTTCATAGGTTACGCAAATGCAGTGAGTAGTTCTTTCGAACCTCCACTTATATTAAACCAAAGGATTTAAAAGCTAAATTGCCTCCCAATCAGCTACGTGCTGCAAATTGCTTGTTAAATGTAAGCATATTGTAACCAAATATTGAACGAATGTATGAAAAAAAATGAAGCGATTAACGAAACGGTATGTTTTTGTTAGGAAGCGGAAAAAATCTAAGTGACTGTTTTATATTATGTTACAAAAAAAAATATGTGAAATAGTGATATATAAAAATTTATTATATGTTTTGTGTTAATATTCTTTCTTGATCATTATTATTATTTTGATTATATTTAAATACATTATAATTCAATAGATTTGAATAAAAAAGAGCGATATTTCTACCGCTCCTTCCTATCATTTAGTTATCTCTTTTAGGTTGATTTTTCAGTCTTTCTATCATGGCCAGATAAAATTCACGGTCGCTTTTTGCTAAAATGGCGACTTTTCGATAGCCAATAATTTTACTGAATTGTTGAAAATATTTTTTCTTCATTTTCACCAATTCTTCCTCCATATCAAGTAAGCCCATCAGGTGTTTCTCAACAGCTGCATCATCTAAGACCATGATGTTTTTATTAGGTTGAAATTTTTCCCTAATCATTTTTTGTTCCTTTTCGTAGTCGTTGTAAACGGGCCAAAATTTTTCAGCCTCCTCTGTACTTAGACTCATTTTCTCCGTAAGGAGGGCTACTCTGACGGCCTTTACCCTTTCTGTATTTGGCCGTTGTTGATAATTCCTGGAAGGATTTGGTCTCTGAGCAGATAACGTTACAGATAGACACATAGTGAATATCAGTAGCATAGACATTCGGTTTTTAAATTTCATTTTATTTGTTTTTAGTTTTTATTTCTACTGTGTTTAAAGTCATTTCTTCTGCAAATAATTGAATATCAAGCTCTGAAATGACTGCTTCTTCACCTAACCATAGCGCCGCTTCTTCTGTTGAAAGCGAATAAATGGTATATTCTGTCTCCTTTTTATCGACACGCTGATCCATCCAAAAGAATTTTACCAATGAGAAGAGTAACAAAAATCCCGCTGCTGAGGCTAATAGTGGTCGAATGTATTTTCTTCGCTGCTTAGTCGTACTTAATTTACCTATTTTTTCAGCTAATGCTTTTTGAAGACCGTCATAATAGCCATTTGGAGCTTCAAGGCTATGTAGCGTGGAAGACTTTAACGGTAGCCATGGGGCAATTTCGCTTATCTCTTTTTCCCACTCTGTAGCTTTTTCTTCCTCTTTCATAATGCTCTCTTTTTAATAAATTCGTTTAATTTGCCCAATGCATGATGAAAGGATGCTTTTAATGATCCTTCCGTAACTTTTAAAATTTCTGCCATTTCAGCGTAGGTCATTTTTTCAAAATATCTCAATTTAAATACTAATTTTTGGCGTGTGGGAAGTAATTCAATACCTTCGTTTAGCAATATCCATATTTTTTCTTCCTCAAATGACTGTATATCATAGGAAGAAGATTCACTGGCATGTCTGATGGCTGATTCATGTATTCGTTTTTGAATTTTTTGTTGTTCTAAAAAACGAAAGGTTTCATTTAGGGCAATCTTATAAATCCAGGTATATAAACTACTTTTATTTTCAAAAGTATGGATGTATTTATAGACTTTTAAAAAGGTATTTTGTAAAATATCATCCGTATCTTCATGTGTACCAACCATCCTTCTTATGAGGGCATACAGGCGTTCCTGATATATTTTTAAAATCATTTTGAATGCCCATTCTTTTTCCTTTGGGTTCTTAGCCATTTTGCAAAGTTGCTCATCGGAGTAGTTTATGGTCATTATTAAATCATTTACTACTTTTGATAGCTTTGAATGGGAAAGGTTTAATCTAAAATATAGTTATTTGTAATGAATTTATAAATTTATTTATTTCGTGCCTAAAAATATGGTTATGGATCTTAAATGGTTGGATCATTTAGAATTATTGGATTATAATTTACCTAATGATTTTATAGCCTTACATCCTGTTTCACCTCGTGATCATTCCAAATTATTGTACTATAATAATGGGGATATGTCTGATTTTCAGTTCACCCATTTGCCTGACGTAATTCCTGCAAATGCAGTGCTTGTCTTTAATGAAACCAAAGTTATTCATGCCAGGCTATTTTTTTTAACGCCCATGGGTGCGAAAATAGAAATATTCTGTTTAGATCCATTTTTACCTGCCCTTCATTTTGATAATTTAAATGCTAAAAATGAGGTGGTGTGGAAATGTTTGATCGGCAATAATAAACGCTGGAAAGATAATCCAATGTCTATCGAAATGGCTATAAACGAGTCTCCGGTAACGCTGTTTGCAGAAAAATTGGAACAGGTTGATGATTCTTTTCTCGTTCGTTTCTCCTGGAAGAGTGAGTCCGATATGGTTTTTGGCGATATATTAGATGCCATAGGGCAAATTCCTATTCCACCCTATTTGAATAGAGAGGTCGAGTTTGACGATGAAACGGATTATCAGACCATTTATGCAAAGGCAGAAGGTTCCGTGGCAGCGCCAACGGCTGGTTTACACTTTACAGAAGATGTACTAAAAGGGCTCAGGGAAAAAGGGGTAACTTTTGTGTTTCTTACCCTCCACGTTGGTGCCGGTACATTTAAACCTATCAAAGTTGAGCACATTTCGGAGCACATTATGCATAAAGAACAGATTCGGGTTTCACGAAAAAGTCTGGAAACATTAGCTTTAGCCAGCCTTAATCAGCAACCTATCATCGCCGTAGGTACCACTAGT
>JAJTER010000011.1 GCA_021299835.1 Saprospiraceae bacterium
GGATTATTCTGTATTTTTCCATTATTATCCAATACTTTGGATAAGTCGGTGTAAGGCCTTCCACTGGCAAAGTTATAAGTGGCGAAAAAGTCAAACTTGCCAAGGTGCAGATTACCATTTATTTTTAGCTGATGTCTCCTATCGTTTGAGGATGGGAAAGCGATGCCATTTCCAATTTCCTTAAATTGGTTGGTTGATTTACTTAACGTATAGGCAAGCATTCCTGAAAAGTATTTTCCTGTGTGCTGAATGAAAAAATCCATTCCCTTTGTTTGACCTTTCCCATCATATAAGATGAAACTCGGCGGTCGCTGTGTACTGTCTGGATTATTCACATTGTTGACGGCTAAGGCTTGTTCCAATACACCCTGACTGTTTTTCTGATAAAATTCTACATCAAATTCCCAATTATTCCATTTTAAGTTAGCACCAATCATGGAATTATTACTACTAAGAACGGGAAATTGTTTATTGCTTAAAACCCAGTAGCCATAATTTCTGCCATATCGATCTTCATGATTTAGCTGTCTTAAAAATTGATAATATCTACCAAAGGAGCCTTTTACAGAAAAAGGAGTGTTTGATTTATGATAGTTTACATCGATACTTGGCGAAAAATAGAAGTTCTTTTCATAAAAATTTAATCTGCCTCCAATATTAAAAGTCCAGTCGTTCGTATGTTGGTTTAACTCAACGAATGCTGCGGATTGCATCGCTTCATTTTGACCAGTTAAGGGTTTAATTCTATCTTGTCTGATATCGTAATTAACTTGATTATTAGTCGTTTGAAAGCCATAAATCCAGGATTGTTCCTTTGAAACAGTATATCTGCTTATCCATTTCAGATCCTGACCGGCGACTTTATTAAAATGGGTGTTTTCGAAATTAAAAATCTTATCTACTTTTCTATCCTCAACAAATTTAAAATCATTGATTATACTGGCATTATTTTGAAATTCAGTGATGGAAACATGAAGGGTATGTTGCCAGTTTTCAGATGGATTAAAATTCCATAAAAGGGAAGAACCCATATTATTCCAATCTGCTATTTCCTTGAAATATTCCTTCCGATAATAGTATGATTTCCCAACTTCCGTTTTAATAGTTTTATTATAGGAATAGTCCATCTCGTCATAGCCATAAAAAAAGGCTACCTGAATCTTTTGCTTATCACTTATTTCCCAATTCCATTTACCCTGAAGGTCATGAAATTTAAAATTTGGATTATAGGCAGCTATTTCCTTGGTGATCGTTGCATTGGGATCCACAGGCTTTACAACAGGAGTAACATTTTGTTCCTGAAGAGCACCAAATAATTTCGAATCACCAAGATTTCCATAAGTGGTTCTTCCAGAGAATAAGATGCTTTGTTTAGGAGCGATCTGCCCTTGAAGGACCGCTTGAGAAGTCAGTAAATTACTACTTATTTTTCCTGATAACTTAATATTTTCTGAAGGAGACAAGGTATTCATCTCTATAATCGATGCAGTTTTTCCTCCATAAGATACAGGTAAAGCATTTTTAAATAATTTCACTTCCTTGATAGCATCAGAATTTACCAGACTAAACATGCCTGAAAAGTGGGTCACATTATAAAGCGTTATACCATCAAGAATGAGGAGATTCTCATCGCCATTGGAGCCTCTAACCTTTAACTCGGCAGACAAATCATCATTTGATGAAATGCCGGGTAATTGTTGAAGGCTTCGAAGGACATCATTTCCGGCGGCAAAAGAGGGCATTTTACCCCAGAAGCTGGGATTTAAATTAGAATAAATGCCCCCAGATTTATTTGTTAAGCCAGGAATTTTCGCACTGATTTCTATGAGTGGTAATGCGCTTAATTTTGGAACTAATCTTAGGGTAACATCCTCTTTATTTGAAGAAAATGTCAATATTTTAGATTCATACCCAAGATATCTGAAAGTAACGGGACTGTTTATTCTGACATTCAGGTAGAACAAGCCGTTTTCATCTGAGGAAAAACCCTCTCCATTTTCTCCAACAACATCGCCGAAAGGAAGTATTTCCCCTGTCCAGGCATCTATTAATTTACCCTTTATTTTAATGGTAGTTAATTCCAAGGGAGTCTCTACTTTTGTTACAGTTCTTTTTCTAAGGAGGATTTGACCATCCAATGCCTGAAAATACTCTAAGGGAAGGGATGCGCTTATTAATTGTAGGGCACTGTGAATATTTTCAGTAGCCAAAATCCTTTTATTCAGGCTAAGGGTTTTTATTATTTCAGGGTCATATCCAAACCTTATATTGAACCTAACCTCAAGCAGAGGTAAAACCTTGGTGAGTAAAATTTCTGGATTATTGGATTGAGCATTCACAAAGGAAGAGCAAATTCCCAAAAAGAGGAATGAAAAAATAAATACAATTGTTTTGATAGATGTTAGTCTATTCAACATCTGATTTTTGTACAATATATTTACCATCCTTTTTTTCAGCTTTTAAGTTTAGCGGCCATAATATATTAAAAAGGGCAGATGCTATGTTTTTATTGTCAAAAGAAGTGGTGATAACCCTATTTTCCTCTGATTCAGGCAAACGGACAACCGCATCATATTGTCTTGATAATTCCGCAAGAACCTCTTTCAATGAGGCATTTTGAAAATAGAACGATCCATTGCGCCATTTTAAACCCTCATTAAGAGCAGTTGGTTGAGCATCCTGCAATATTTCACCTGGAAGTTTTTCCGTTTTTTTTCCTTTGGTAAGATAAACAGCTTTAAATTGATCACTAACTTTCACCTTTCCAGTGTAGCAAAATACCAATAATTTTTCGTCTCTGCTTCGGACATTGAAGGTAGTACCCAGGACAGTTATGGTTCCTTCCGTTGTAACCACAGAAAACGTATTGCCTTTTGATACATTAAAATAGGCTTCACCCGTTAATTTTACTTTCCGATGGGTATTAAATCTATTCCCACTATAAACAACCTTTGAGCCGGCATTTAGCGTTACCTGAGAATTATCTGGTAGGGTTACCGTAGCTATTTCAGCATTATCTGTTTTAAAGGTTTCAATCTGGGGTAAAAGACCAATAACCAAAAAAATAAGGACAGCGGCAGCTGAAGCAGCGTATAAATAAATGGATCTGAAAGGACGTATTCTTCCTTTTTCGGTGGTTGCCTTATCTACATTCTTCCAGATTCCATCGAGGTAAGTCTTTTCAATGGGTGAATCATTTGAGCTGAAATGCTCAATTAATTTCTTTGCGGCCGCAGTATCTTCCATAATTTCGGGATTTTGTCGTATTTTTTCTTCCCAATAATTGGCATCTTGCCAGGAATTGTTTTTAACCCAGCGAATGAAAGATTCATCCTCTACAATCTCTTTAAATGAAGGTAATCGTTCTTCCATAGCTTATTGTGAAAAAAGTTCATCTAAATATTTACTTCTGTTTTGAGCATTGTAAACCATCTTACAACTCCCATTCCCACTTTGCATCATACTTGTACAGGTACCATCTTTATTTGTCGCATCCAAATGTCGTCGATTCAATGCACAGTGTCCCAATTCATGAAAAATAACATATTCTTTTTCTGTCATAGTTGCAGTTTCCCAAAATAACCTGTCAATCATCAGGTGTTTTTCCCCTGATGTTAATTGATTGCATCGACCTAAGACGCCGTCGGTATCTATATCAATAATTTGCCCTATAATATCTTCCATATTTATGTTTTTGCCCCTTGAAGAACCTTCCTTTTTAAAAGATTCAAAGAAAAAAGTTAATCTTTCGTCCGCTTCAGGTGCAATCAAATTTTCTTCTTTCTGGCAAGAAAGAAATGAAATAAACAAGAATGGGAACAAATGAATTTTTTTCATTAAAATTATTTATACAGTTAATTATATGTTAAGAAGCAATAAAATGGAATTTTGTACTCATTCTTCAGGACTATTTTATAAATAAAAAAATAAGTATGAAAATAGATATCATACTTTTCCTTAAAGCCTCCAAAGCGCGCGTTACCAAGTTACGGGCAGACTGGTAATTTAGTCCCATAATTTCAATTATCTGATCGTAATCCATTTCACTGTGAAACTTAAGGTACAAAATTTCTTGTTGCCGGCTACTCAATTTACTTATGGCAACGGTTAGTTCTTTTGAGCGAAGTTCCGTCTCCTCATTTTCGATCCAACTATTTTCCACGGAGAAAGAAATGTCGTTTTTAATATCGGTTTCAGGATCTAAGGTTTGGGTTTTAAGACTTTTATTAAGATCCTTTATTAGCCTACGTCTAAAAGAAACATATAAATATTTTCTAATGTGATCTGTTTGCCCTATGGTTTCCCTGGTTCGCCATAATTCTACAAAAAGATCCTGGAGGCTGTCTGCAATAAGTTCTTTATCGGCGGTAAATTTTTTGCCATATTTGGCAAGAGCCTCCGCTTCATTTCGGAAAATCGATTCAAGGGCATTTTTATTTCCCAACTTTAGTTGTTGCCAAAGTTGGGTATCATCCGAAAACGTATTTTGCATAATAAGCGGCGTCAGAAGGAATAGTTTCAAAAGGAATTTGGTAAAATTAAAATTATTTTAATTAAAGTGAGTACAAAATAAACGGTGGAGTCTTATCCAAGTATAGAAACAACATTCCAGAACACAAAACGTAGAATTATGTTAAAGCAAATGTTTAAATTAGGAAGTTTGGTAGCCATTTGTGGTACCCTTTTATTTACAGGTTGTGAGCAAATGGATGCTGACATTGCATTGAGCGAAGATTTCAATCCCATTGAACGACTTGCCTTTGGTGTGGCAGGACATGAGGGAGCGGGTCCAAAAGGACATGGTGGAGGACCTAAAGGCTTTGGAAAATGTTTTGACATTGTTTTTCCAGTTACCGTAATTTATCCTGATAAAACAACCAAAGAGGTTGCCAGTAAGGAGGCTTATATGACCTTGATTAAAAGCTGGAAGGAAGCAAATCCTGCACGTAAAGAGAGACCAACGTTAGCTTTTCCTTTTGAAGTTACCCTGGAAGATGGCAGTACAGCTACCATTGAAAATGAAGATGGATTAAAGACATTAGCGATGAGTTGCCGACCACAAGGTGGACCAAAAGGAGGCATTTGTGGCGGTTGTTTCACTCCGGTTTTTCCTGTAACTATCTCATTTCCTGATGGTACATCCAAAGTAGCGACATCAGCTACAGATTTTAAAGCTCAATTAGTAGCATGGAGAGCGGCCAATTCAAGTTCAACAGGTCATCCTCAGATTACCTTTCCTTACTCTGTAAAATTGAAATTAGACAGTAGTATTGTTGTGTTAAAAAATACTGATGATTTGAAAGCGTTGATGGCTGCTTGCAAAGAGGAGAGACCTCACAGACCTTCTTGCTTCAGTGTGTTATTTCCTGTGACGATTGTTTATCCAGGCGGTAAAGAGGAGAGTGCAACAGATCAGAAAGATTTTGTTACCAAAGTTAGAGCCTGGAGAACGGCTAATCCTACCGCAACGGGCCGTCCTGAAATGAAGTTTCCATTAACGGTGAAATTTACAGACGGAACAACCAAAGTGGTCAGTTCAAAGGAAGATTTAAAAACTGCTGCCAGTGCATGTAAAGGTTAAAAAAATTAGATTTTTGTAAAACTAATGTGCTTTTGAGAGGCTGCCTAACAAGGTAGCCTCTTTTTGTTATACAACTTTATTCATTGGGCGTCTTCTCTCCGATGCTTCGCGTCTTCTCCCCGATAGGTTTTGAATCAGGATTTACAAGATTTTTAGGATTACAGCTAACGTCCTTGGTTTGGAGGTAATGTTTATTTGTAAATATATTATTTTGTATAAACTCAAAGGGACATAGCCCAGCCATCTTAGTTGCCAACGAACTATAACAATAATATATTCAGCGCTTTAATTTTAAATATTATTATATCTATCTTGGTGGTGAAAACGTATGAAATCAAATGTCAAAAATGAATACAGATAAAAAAACACGCAGGAAATTTTTAAAAGAGTCCGCAGCTTTAGCGCTAACTACGATGGCATTTCCAGCTTGGAAAAATGAAGCAATATCCTTTTCTGTTTTTCAAGCTATGGGAACCAGAGTTGGAGAGGTTACTGATACTACCGCTATTATCTGGACCAGGTTAACTGCGAAGAAAGAAAGAAATAATAAAGGAATAGTAATTCCTGGTCGCGCTCAGGATTATAAAAATAATCAGTTGCCAGAACCAAAAGTTCCTACAGACGAACTTGAAGGTGCCTGTCAGGGTATTTCGGGTTTTGTGAGAATTCATTACGGTACCGAAGAATCTCTGGGAAATGCCAAAAGGAGTGATTGGGTAGGGGTTTCTGAAAAAACGGATTTTATACATCATTTTCATTTAAAAAATTTACAGTCAAATGCTACTTATTTTTATGAAAGTGAAGTTTCAGATCATAAAAACGAAACAGAATCTTTTAAAATAAAGGGAAAATTTCAAACAGCGCCTGCTCAAAATGCTGTTTCGGATATACGATTTTGTTTGATGACCTGTCAGGGATATCCAGACAGGGGGCATTCGGATGGGCATCATATTTATCCTGCTATGTTAGCCTTAAAGCCTCATTTTGCTTGTCTCACTGGAGATTTAGTTTATTATGACAATGATATGCCTCGTGCTAATAATGCGCGCCTTGCCCGGTATCATTGGGAAAGAATGTTTAGTTTGCCACGATTGGTTGACTTCAATATGCATGTAAACACTTATTGGTTAAAAGATGATCACGACACGCTGGATAATGATTCCAGTCCAGGGGGTAATATGGGGGAATTGTCATTTACCGAAGGTCAGCATATTTTTCGTCAACAAGCGCCCATTTCAGACGGATTAAGTTATAGAACTTTTAGATGGGGTAAAGATCTTCAAATATGGCTCACAGATGGTAGAGATTTTCGTTCAAATAACGATATGCCAGATGGTCCGGAAAAAACAATATGGGGTGCAGAACAAAAAGCCTGGTTTAAGAAAACGGTTAAAGAAAGCACTGCTACCTGGAAAATTTTAGTAAGCCCAACACCATTAGTTGGGCCAGACCGTGTGCAGAAGAACGATAACCACAGTAATCCCGGGTTTAAATATGAAGGCGACGAAATAAGAAACTGGATTAAGGAAAATGTACCTGATCATTTCTTTATAATATGTGGAGACCGTCATTGGCAATACCATTCCGTTCATCCTGAAACAGGCTTAAACGAATTCAGTATTGGCGCAGCGAGCGACGAACATGCTGGAGGTACACCAGGGGAGAACAAAGATTATCACCAATTTCATCTGGTAAAAGGTGGCTTTATGTCGGTCGATGTAAACCGTCTAAAGAATAAAGGTCGTATATCATTTCAGCATCACGACATTTATGGAGCTGTTGTTTATAAATGGGAAAAAGAAAAGAATATTTGATTTTTTTCTCAAAAGGAGTATGGATCAACTATCATAGTTACCGATATTCGGCCTGGATTTGTTGACACTGGTAGGGCTAAATGCGATGGTCTTTTTGGTTATAGGAAAGAAAAAAGTCGTTTATTTCACAAAAAGATGGAGTTTAAACGGTATTTTATTAAAAATAATTCCTTTGTAAGGATGTTTTTTACGGTCTCCATTTAAAAGATTTTTCATCTATGGCTCTCATGGTACACAAAATACCGTCTAAATGGTCATATTCATGCTGCAATAACTCAGATAAAGTGTCTGCCATATTCCATTCCTGAGTTTGCCAATTTTCATCTAAATATTTTATTGTCAAATTTTTATGTCTTTTTACTTTGACCAAAAGGTTCGGAAAACTCATGCAGTCATCCCAAAGTTCAAACATTTCTTCGCTCAAAAAGGTGAATTCAGGATTTATAAATACGATTGGTTTATCAATATTCATGTAAATCAATCGCTTCATAATGCCTAATTGTGGTGCAGCAATGGCTCGTCCGAAATTATATTTTTCTCTGATTTCCTGCATTACGTTGTGCAAGTCTGCTACCCAATCTTTAACTAAAGGTAATTCTGATGGCAAAACAGGTTTACAAACTTCGTATAGTAAAGGATTGCCTAATTGTAATAAGTTTTCTAATCGTTTCATATATTTTCACAAATAAAAGTCAATTTAATAATTCTTAAAGTTCCGATAAAACGAGTATATTTAAAAATTAAATTTTTTCTGGAAAAGTGGCCACAGGGGCAGGTCTATAAATAGTAAATGCGAATCAAACTAGTTACTTTTGGAAAACTTTAGTTTTTGCTACTAAACCCTAATTACTTGAAAAGTACTTATAAACGAAATTAAATCGAGAGTCAACGCCAAAAAAAATATTATGATAACTAAAAGATTTGTTTTTTCCTGCCTCATTATTCTGGTAACAGGTGTAATGTATTTTCCATTGCAAGCTCAGCAAAAAAATGGTACCCCCCTTGCTAACTTTTCTGGCGAGTGGAAATCTAAAGAATCAATAAGTATGGGGGGAAATATTTATTGCGCTTATTCATTGGACGACCGAATGTCCTCTAAAACAATGAAAATAGCAAATCAGGCAAATTTTCTTACCATAGAAACAGCAAATTTGTCTGCTGGATTAGCTCTGACAACCAGCCATGAAAAACTAATCCTCGATGGTAAAGAAAGTCAAGTTAATTATGGCCCGGGAATAGAAAAGAAGTTTACCGTAAAATGGTCCGCTGATGAACAAACTATGACGGTTAACTCAATTTCCTATCAGGGTCAAGTTATTCATTACGTGACAGAAGTCTGGAAGTTGAGCAACGATGGAAAGTCTATTTCAGTTCAGGCAAACGCGAAATCAAACGTTTGGGATGAAGAGCGTTCCTGGAAGACCGAATTCGAAAAAACTAATTAGTTTTCAAATCCATTTTAGTCAAGGAATGACTTTTGTGAAAATCCTTCAGGAATTATGAATTATACCTGATTTTGAAATCTTCAATGATTTTGTTTTTCTCCATCAATTCCTTAGTCATCAGGTCTAATTCCTTTTTAAATTCTCCCAATGCTTTGTCCTTTTCACCCAATGCTATGTTCTTTTCACCTATGGTCTTAATATAGTCTCGCTCCTGATTTTCTAATAAGGCATTAATACTTCGCCAGGCTTCCTGTTCAATCTCAATAAGTTTCTTTTGTTCCGGATCAACGCCAGTATGGTGCAGAATATCTGTAACCATCTTTAAATCTTCGTTATCAATCTTATGTTTAAAATCTTTGATGATTTTTCCGCCATCTAAGAAATTGGATTGTTCAAAGATACTTAAAAGCTTATCCAGGCTGGTTTGATACCTTTCGGTAATTCTATTTACCTGAACGATAAAACTATCGTGGGTTAACTTTTCAACAAAATCACTTTTAATATGAATAATTTTTTTTGCGATGAGATCCTTATAATTCCGTTCTACTTTAATACAGGCCGTTTCAATTTCAGGCAGATTAAATCCTAAGATATATATCGTGGTAATGGGCAAAATATGTTTTTCATTATTAACCATATCTTCTCTCTTATACTGTTCTCCCAGATAATTTCTGAACCTCATCAGGTCGATATTGTTCTTCACTTTTTGAATTTCGATGAGGACTTTTTTTCGTTCACCCGATTCTGTTAAAATGGTAGCGATAAAGTCTAATCGAAAGAAATTAATAGATAATTGCTCTTTAATTTGTTGTTTTATGAATTTTTTTTTGCCAGGAGTACTTTTTTCATAATCTTTTGAATAAATAAATTCCTGAGGTTTTACCTCGACGGCTTCAATATTTTCCTCTAAAAGCGTACCCATAAAGAATTTAGCAACCCTATCATTCTCCATCAATCTTTTAAACACAATGTCATAAATAGGATTAGCAATAACCATGTTATTATTTATTTTATCAAAGGTACGCTATAATCACATCAGAAACCGTGACTTGAAAAAATGATACGTTTTAGGATGAACTAATGAGTTTAGCCATTTTTTGATGCCAAAAGAATTAATAGGATTATAAAAATGAAACAGAAAAAATATACATCCTGACTACACCGGATTTAACTGTTTATCAAGGGACGCTATCCCCATTTGTTGCAATAAACGTTGAAAAGTATCCATAGATAAGGATCCGTTCGCCAGTTTTTTTCGGAAAGATGCTGCACCGGATTCACTGAAAATAAAATTTTGACTTCTCCATAAATTCAAAGCCAATGGAATACGTTTTAGAATGGTTAAGAGGGTAATTAAGTCAGCACAGGTAGTATCAACGTTTTCATCCGTATTTGCCAAATTAACTAAACCAGCGTAAATTTTTTCATTGGCGAGTTGCGTTAGTTCTGGTATTTCCATTATTTCAAATTTCCAATCTCTCATAATTTGAAGGATGGATTGAACCTGTTTAAGGTCCATATCCCTGGATAATAATTCATTTTTAAATTCAATATTATAGATATGGGCAGCGGTATCTTTAAATGGGGTGGGAATGGGCATGTCAATTTCCTTTAATCCCAACATTAGGGGATAGGTTTCCTGAAACATTCCCCTAAAGGTATATTCTACAGATTTAAGACTTTGTTGGTTAATCTGGTCCACAATTTTCCTTTTTTCATCACGGAAAAGATGCCAGAATGAAAACCTTTCCCCTCCACAATAGTCTTGCATAATACCTATAACGCTACCTAAATCAGTACCTTTAATGGCAGCATCAATTTTATTTGTCATTTTTTCAAAGGTCTCCACAGGCATATCCAGAGAAATCTGTCCATATAGGTTATACTGACCAAGATAAAGGACCACAAAGGCAAATTCTTTGACTTTAAAGGTTGTTTGGGAAACTATGAGTGTTCTTCCGGCAGCGATGGCGTGCGTACCTGATTTCCAACGATTAAAATTCAAACTTTTCATTTGATAACTGAAGAGAATCAACTCTTCTGGATAATCTTCAAAAAGAGAGGAAGCTGCATAGTGCATACCCACTCTTTCCAATGAAACGGCAGCAGGAATTACATTTTTCTCATAGCTGACAGAACCATTTTCATACACATTACTAGGTATTTCTTTCAATTTTTGAAGAAATAAATCCCTGAATTGGTAAGAAGTCACTTGCTCGGCGTAATGCATGGCCCGATGGGCATATTGTAAAATCTGATCTGTTTCCAATCCGGAAATTTCATCAAAAAACCAACCGCAACTCGTAAACATTAACAGCGTATGTCGCTGCATTTCCAGTAACCTCAATAGATTGACTTCCTCTTCAGGTGTCAAAGTTCGTGTAGCATGTTTTTCAAAAAAAGATTTTATGGACGATGATTTTCTATGTAAAATCACCTCTATATAATCATTCCTGGCTGACCAGGGATCGCTTAGTAAACCTGCAGTTTCCTTTTCAAAAATGGGAATAAGATTATCTCTAAGGTCATTTAAAATATCCCGGAGCGGCCTTCTCCATTTTTGATTCCAGGCATTGTTTCCTCCGGTATGGCACCCACAATCGTCCTGCCAGCGATCCACGCCATGAACGCAACTCCAGGAACTATTTTCATGAATTTGTGCCTCAAATAGGGGAGGATTCTCCGATAAATACTGCCCGTAATTGGTAAGCGTTACGTTTTCATTGTGCATCAATGAATCAAAACAGGCCGCCAAAGCCATTTCTCCAAATTGATGGTGGTGTCCATAGCTCTCACCATCAGTGGCAATATGACTAAGTTGAGGGGAATCATTTTCGTCGAAAACATGAATCATTCTCTCTGCAAAGGATTTTCCGTCATTCAACAAGCCATTAAATGCGACCGATTGGGCGATACCTCCGTCATAAAAGAAAAGAGTAATCGCTTTACCTGAGGGCAATTTACATAAATAGGCATTCCTTGGATCGATGTTATCATGAGAACAGGTTGTCCATTTTTCGTCAGTCAATTTCCTGAACGCTTTACCTTGTCTGGGCGCCAATATGGTATAAAGTATATCATTTTCTGCCAGCATTTCCAGGGTTTCTGTGTCAACCGCTGTTTCTGCCAACCACATACCCTCGGGTTTCCGTTGAAAACGAGATTCAAAATCACGAATACCCCATATTATTTGTGTCTCCTTATCACGCCTATTTGCCAGTGGCATGATAATGTGATTATACACCTGAGCGATAGCAGAACCATGACCGTTATAATAGGTAAGGCTCTGTTTATCAGCATCTAAAATAGCTTGATATGAGTTTGGATCAAACTTTTCCATCCAGGCAAGGAGCGTTGGACCTATATTAAAACTCATGTAGGTATAATTGGAAACGATACCCTTTATTTCTTGCTTATGGTTGAGCAATCTCGCAGCAGAATTTGGAGCATAACACTCAAAATTTATTCTTTCATTCCAGTTGTGGAAAGGAGCCGCTGATTCCTGATATTCGATCTCGCCTAACCACGCATTTTCACGCGGAGGTTGATAAAAATGTCCGTGAATACAAACGAATTTTTTCAGGTCTGATTTTAACATAAAATTTTGTAATATTGAGGTTGTAAAAGTAATCACCCATGCGTAAACTATCCTTATTATTATTCTTATTTTCTTTATTTCTTTTTAATGGTCTTTATTCGCAGGCTCCTGAGAAATGGAATTCAGCTAAAATTTACCATGAAATTCAGAAACTTAATTTCCTTGGTTCAGTCCTTTATCTGGCTGCTCACCCCGATGATGAAAATACCAGACTCATCACCTATCTCGCAAATCACGGAAAAGCAAACACGGCCTATTTGTCATTAACCAGAGGAGATGGAGGTCAGAATTTAATCAGCCCGGAGATAAGAGAATTGTTAGGTTTAATAAGAACCCAGGAATTATTGGGTGCCAGACAAATAGATGGGGGGAAACAGTTTTTTTCCAGAGCAAATGATTTTGGATTTTCTAAAAATCCGGATGAAACTTTCAGGATTTGGGAAAAGGAGAAAGTCATGGAGGATTTAATTGCCGTGATAAGATATTGGCAACCCGATGTTATCATTAATAGATTCGATCACAGAAGTCCTGGGAAAACGCATGGTCATCATACTGCCTCGGCCATGCTGGGTGTTGAAGCATTTGATATGGCTGCCGATCCAAAGGTTTTTCCAAATCAGTTGAGTCGTTTACCCCTTTGGCAACCCAAAAGATTATTTTTTAATACCTCCTGGTGGTTTTACGGAAGTCAAAAGGCATTTGACGAAGCAGATAAGAGTAAATTGCTTCAGTTTGAAGTAGGCGTTTATTATCCTTTATTGGGCAAATCAAATAATGAAATTGCTGCGGAAAGCCGGAGTATGCACAAAAGCCAGGGCTTTGGTTCTTTAGGTGTAAGAGGCTCGGAAACAGAATATCTGGAATTATTAAAGGGAGATTTACCTGAAAATAATAATCTTTTCGCAGGTATAAATACTACCTGGAGTAGGGTGAAGGGGGCTGAAAAGGTGGGCGCATTATTAAAAAAGGTGGAAAGTAATTTCTCCATGCAGTCGCCATACACCGTTTTACCCGATTTGTTACTGGCCTTAAAAGAGCTGGAAAAATTACAGGATAGTTATTGGAAGAGAGAAAAATTAAAAGATATTAAGCTCATTATCAAGCAATCTTTAGGTCTCTTTCAGGAGGCAGTAGCCATGGAATCTGCTGCTACGCCAGGTGAAAATATCAAAGTTCAGCTGGAGTTTATTCATAGAAGCCCGGTCAAAGTTACCTTACAGTCTTTGCAGGTTTTACCCACAAGCATGGATACTGTAATGGGCATGGAGCTGGCAAATAATAAGGGTTTCAAACTATCAAAGCAAATTCAGGTGCCTAAAAATATTCAATTAACCAGTCCGTACTGGTTGATTGACCAATGGAATTTAGGCGTATATACTGTTAGCGACGAAAAACTAAGAGGTTTACCTGAAACGCCAAAATCATTAAAAATAAAGGCAAATTATCTGATTGAGGGTATTCCTTTTTCATTGGAATCTGATATTGTGTATAAAATAGATGATCCGGTGGCAGGCGAAGTCTATCAGCCTTTCGAAATTATTCCTGCCATAACAGGTAGTTTTCAGGAATCTGTCAATGTATTTGCAACTAGAGATAGCCAACGATTAGAGGTCGTAGTGAAGGCAAATAAGTCAACACTTTCAGGTGTGGTTACGCTGGATGTTCCAAACGGCTGGACCTTTTTTCCTAAAGAACAAGAGGTTCAATTTGGAAGGAAAGGAGAAGAGAAAGTACTTTCCTTTTGGGTAACACCTCCTTCGTTTCAGTCAGAGGGAAATGCACGCGTTTTGATGAAAGCGGACGGTGAGGTGTACGACAAAAAAATACTGATAATAAAGCATGCTCACATACCTTCACAAACCGTTTTGCTCTCGTCCAATGCAAAGTTAGTGCGCATAGACCTGGAAAAATCAGGAGATAAAATAGGATATCTCATGGGGGCAGGTGACGTAGTACCCGCCAGTCTTTCCCAAATGGGTTTTCAGGTGACGATGTTAAATGTAAATAATCTGACGGAGGAAAATCTGAAATTTTTTGATGCCGTGGTCTTGGGTGTAAGAGCTTATAATACCGTTGAAGGCATTGAGTTCAAACAAAAAGCATTATTCAAATACGTCGAAAATGGAGGTAATCTGATTGTTCAATATAACACAACGGGCGATTTAAAGGTAACGGAAAAGGAATTAGCTCCTTTCCACATGACGCTTTCCCGTGAAAGAATTACAGACGAAGATGCTCCCGCAACGTTGTTGGTCCCTAATCATAGCATATTAAATTTTCCAAATAAAATAAGCGATAACGATTTCAAAGGTTGGGAACAAGAAAGGGGTTTATATTTCCCTGGAAAATGGGATTCCGCTTTCACACCTATTTTAAGGTTTAACGATCCTGGGGAAAAACCAATTGATGGTGCACTTTTGGTTGCAAAATATGGAAAAGGCTATTACATATACAGCGGTCTTTCCTTCTTTAGAGAATTACCTGCTGGGGTGCCAGGCGCTTTCCGCTTATTCGCAAATATGATTTCAATGGGTAAAGAAATAAAGCCATGATGAATACCGAAAATGAATCGTCACTTCCTGAAAAATTTAACGAGGATGTGCCACCCATACTGGGAACGTGGAATAAATTATACCTGTTTGTATTAGTTTTCCATGCCCTGCTCATCATTCTGTTTTATTTATTCACGAAAGCTTTCTCTTAAATAAATTGTCATCATGGCTTTAATCGATTGGATTGTACTGGTAGGAACTATCGCTGGCATTATCATTTATGGTATCTGGAAAACACGAAATGTCAACACGACGCAGAGTTATCTCCAGGGTGATCACGATCTAAAATGGTGGTCTATTGGTCTATCCATTATGGCCACTCAGGCAAGTGCCATTACATTTTTATCGACACCTGGCCAGGCTTATGAAGACGGCATGGGTTTTGCCCAATTTTATTTCGGTCTGCCATTAGCTATGGTTATTTTATCTGTTTTTGTCCTACCTATTTATTATAAGTTAAAAGTCTATACCGCTTACGAATATCTGGAAGGACGATTCAATCTGGCAACAAGAACATTTACAGCTATCTTATTTTTGATTTCAAGAGGATTAGCGGCAGGACTGACCATATTTGCACCAGCCATTATCCTATCCACCATACTTGGATGGCAGTTAAACCTAACCATACTGGTTTTGGGCTTAGGCGTTACCTTATATACTGTTTCTGGGGGTACAAAAGCAGTCAGCGTAACCCAATTTCACCAAATGGTCATTATTTTGGCTGGTATGTTCGTTGCTGCCATAGTACTTGTTTACAAGCTTCCCGAGGATGTAGGTTTTACTGATGCCGTGAGATTTGCCGGATCCATGAACAAGTTGCAAGTGGTTGATTTTTCATGGGATCTTTCGAACAGATATACTTTCTGGTCAGGGATGATTGGAGGTGTTTTCTTGTTTTTAAGTTATTTTGGTACCGACCAATCGCAGGTTCAACGGTATTTATCGGGAAAAACACTGACGGAAAGTAGATTGGGGCTTATGTTCAATGGATTACTAAAAGTCCCCATGCAGTTTTTGATATTATTTGTAGGTATTTTAGTTTTTGTCTTTTTTCAATTCAATAAAAGTCCTTTACATTTTAATGAGGGTAATACCAATGCCATAAAGAAAAATGACAGCTATGCCCTTCAGTATGAGGCATTAAATAAAGAACACGAAACCTTATTTGAAAGAAAAAAAGAGGTGATTCACCAATATATCAGCCAGTTAAAATCGGGAGACGAAAAAATGATTGCCGCGGGAAAAGCGCAGGTAAATCAGGTAATGAAGGAGGAAAAAGATTTAAGAGTAGAAGCTGGAACCCTTATTAAAAAAGCATTACCAGCAGCGTCTATAAAGGATACAGATTATGTTTTTATCACTTTTATACGCGATTTTCTTCCTGTAGGTATTGTCGGACTACTTTTAGCGGTTATTTTTTCTGCGTCCATGTCTTCCACCTCCTCCGAATTAAATTCTTTGGCAACCACCACCGTCATTGATATTTATAAAAGGTCATTTGTGAAAGACCAAACGGATCAACATTACCTGTTTGTCTCCAAGGCATTTACCTTATTGTGGGGTGCCATAGCCGTTTTATTTGCCCTTTCAGCCCGGTTATTTGAAAATCTGATTCAGGCCGTGAACATAGTTGGCTCTCTTTTTTATGGCACCATTCTGGGCATATTTTTAGTAGGCTTTTTTATGAAAGCGGTAAAGGGTCAGGCAGTTTTTATAGCGGCTATTGCCACAGAATTAATCATCCTACTTCTATTTTATCTGAATGAAACGGGTACACCTATTTCCTTTGGAGGGAAAGAAATTGTGGTAAATATTGGCTATCTCTGGTTGAATCTTATTGGATGTAGTTTAGTCATGCTTATTTCATGGATTTTAAATAAAATATTGGTTCCTGCCTCAAAAAAATTGTAATTAAGACGGAAAAAGGTTATTTTGAGTAAAAATAATATCCGTGGAAGTAAATAATTTGAGAAGTAGAAACTGGTTCGCCAGGGAAGGTAAGGATGGCATCATCTATAGGGCATGGATGAAAAACCAGGGAATACCCGCCCATCATTTTGAAGGTAAGCCAGTCATTGGTATTTGTAATACATGGAGCGAATTGACGCCTTGCAATGCGCATTTCAGAGAATTGGCTCAAAAAGTTAAAAATGGCATTTACGAGGCCGGAGGTTTTCCCGTCGAGTTTCCCGTTATGTCAACAGGGGAAACTTTAATTAAACCTACCGCCATGCTTTATCGAAATCTGGTAAGCATGGACGTGGAGGAAAGTATTCGCGCAAATCCTTTAGATGGAGTAGTTTTACTTTGCGGTTGTGATAAAACGACGCCATCGCTAGTTATGGGCGCTTGTAGCGTCGATATTCCTACCATAGTGGTGAGTGGAGGTCCTATGCTAACAGGAAAATATAAAGGGACAAATATTAGTACTTCCGATTTATGGCGTTTCAGTGAAGCCCAAAGAATGGGTGAAATCACTCAAAAGGATATGCAGGAGGTGGAAGCGGGTATGTGCCGCAGTGCAGGTCACTGTGGCGTTATGGGCACTGCCTCAACCATGGCTTGTATGGTGGAGGCTTTGGGTCTGACCCTTCCAGGAAATGCTGCCATTCCGGCTGTGGACTCCAATAGAAGAGTTTTGGCGCATCATTCTGGTATGCGTATTGTAGAAATGGTAAAGGAAAATCTGACCCTTTCAAAAATATTAACCAGAGAGGCTTTTGAAAATGCGATTATTGTGAATACGGCCATTGGTGGTTCCACTAATTTTGTTCTGCATTTACTGGCTATCGCGGGCCGTATTGGCGTCGATTTGACCTTAGATGATATGAATAATTTAGCAAAGGATATTCCGTTATTGCTGAATTTACAACCTTCCGGAGAATATTTCATGGAAGATTTTTACTATGCCGGCGGACTTCCCGCTGTCTTGAAAGAATTGGATAAACATCTTCGTGGACAGGTAATTACCGTTAATGGTCATACGGTGAAGGAAAATTTCAGCTCTGCAAAATCTTATAATGATCGTGTAATCAGTCCTATAGATCAACCCGTAAATACGGTTTCTGGCGTGGCCGTGCTCAAAGGTAACCTATGTCCTGATGGTGCCGTGTTAAAACTCTCCGCTGCAAGTCCTGAATTGATGAAACATAAAGGTCAGGCAATAGTATTCGAAGATATTGACGATTATAAAAATAGGATTAATGACCCTGAGTTGCCTGCAACGGCCGACAGTGTGCTTGTACTTAAACAGGTAGGTCCAGTGGGTTATCCGGGCATGCCAGAGGTGGGAAATTTAGGTCTTCCTCCCAAATTATTGCTTGAAGGGGTACGGGATATGGTTCGTATTTCTGACGGAAGGATGAGTGGAACAGGTTTTGGTACCTGCATTTTACACGTGTCACCTGAATCAGCAGTTGGTGGCCCTTTAGCTATCGTACAAGACGGAGATTGGATTGAACTGGACGTTTCCGCGCGAAGTCTTAATTTGTTGATCAGTCAGGAAGAGATTAATGAGCGTTTGGCCAAAGCGCCCCAGTTTAACGGCATCGTAGATCGTGGATACGTTCGTTTACATCAAACGCACGTGGAACAAGCTCACCTGGGAGCAGATCTTGATTTTCTAAAAGGAGGCTCAGGCAGTAAGGTAACGAGAGATTCACATTAAATAAATTTTTATATCTCTCTTTGAATAGATAGTTGGCTCACTGTTTATTGAATTTATGGCATTTCAATGTATTGAAATGGTTTGGTGTAGGTGTATTGGAAGATGGCTTTATTTCTGAAATATTGTCGGGTATTTTATTCGTATAGATTTTCTTTCCCATTTCAGTTTATAGTGTTTTGACAATCTAACAGGGATTTTAATGAGGACTTAAGGGAATTCGTGGTTGCTTTTTTATTGATGCTGAAATAAAGCTATGCCTTTCTTAATGACTTTGCAATAAACGCTTAATATGATTTTTAATATGCATATTCACAAAACTGCTCTTTACTCCGGTAGAATTCTTTTCCTCTTTTATTTGATTTTCTCGTTTGAAGCCACCCTTTTGGGACAGGATAAACCCAATATTATCTGGATTTCTGCAGAAGATATGAGCCCAAGATTACCGGCTTATGGCGATTCAACCATCAAAACACCTCATATTTCCCGATTGGCAAAGGAAGGTATCATTTATGATCATGTTTATACCACAGCAGGGGTATGTGCGCCAAGTCGAAATGCCATCATTACGGGGTCCTACCAAACTTATAACGGGGGACATAATATGCGAACCTTAAACAATACTTATCCGGAACAAACAGGTCTTCCCAAATCGTACAGTGCGGTCATGCCTGCTGAAATACGTTGTTTTCCTGAGTATTTAAGGCAGCAAGGCTATTATACAACGAATAATAATAAAACAGATTACCAGTTTGAAGCACCTCCAACCGCGTGGGACGAGGTTTCTAACAAAGCTACCTGGCGAAACAGACCCAAAGGAAAACCATTTTTTAGTGTCTTTAATTTTAATATCACGCACGAATCACAGATTTGGGCGAATGCAGATAAACCTTTACGGGTTGATCCCTTAAAAGTGTTGTTACCTCCATTTTATCCTGATAATCTTGTCGCCAGAACAGAAGTAGCCAGGCATTATTCTAATATTTCTACCCTGGATGATGAAATAGGTGTTTTATTAAAAAAGTTGGAAGAGGATGGGCTCCTTGATAATACCATTATTTTTTTCTGGACAGACCATGGGGATGGTTTACCCTTCTATAAAAGAGAAATTTACAAAAGAGGCTTACATGTCCCTCTAATTATTAGATTTCCCAATGGAAAAGGAGGGGGTGTCAGAGATTCTCGTTGGATCAGTTCGATTGATTTTGCACCAACGGTTCTTTCACTGGCGGGTATCAAAACGCCAAAGGGTTTGGCTGGTATTCCGTTTTTAGGTAAATATGCTAAAACAAAGGGAAGAGATATGGTTTTTGCCGCCAGAGATCGTCTGGATTCTCATTACGACAGGGTGAGAACGGTGCTTGCCCCCAAATATCAATATGTCAGGAATTATTTTCCTGAATTACCCCGATATATGGATTTGGAATATAGGAAACAACAACCATTAATGCGGAATATCCTAAAAATGAGGGAGGAAGGTACCTTGACAGGTTTTCAGAATCTATGGTTTGAAAAAACTAAACCTAAAGAAGAATTATACGATTGGGAAAAGGATCCTTTTGAATTGGTTAATTTGGCCGATGACCCAAAATATACAAGCATTCTCAAGAAAATGCGTCAGCAAATGGATGAATGGCAACAAAAATTCCCTGATAAGGGTGGGGTACCTGAAAAGGAGCTGATAAAAGAATGGTGGAATGGCGATAATAAGCCTCCCATCACCGCATTACCCAAGGTGACGAAAAAAAATGGAAAACTGCAACTTGTTTGCCCAACAGTTGCTGCCTCTATAGGTTGGAGAAATAAAGGGGAAAAAAGTTGGAATATTTATAGTGAACCCATAAATACGCCAACTCAAACCATAGAATTTATAGCTATGAGAATTGGATATTTATCGAGTGAAATAGGAACTTATTAACAGATAACAATTAAATAAAGAGGCTACCCTGACCTGCAGGATAGCCTCTTTCTTGTTTATGTTTAGATTAAAACAGAAAACCCAATAATGGCATTAAAACCTGGTGCTACTATGCCAGAACTGTAGGTTCTATACCTTTGATTCGTTAAGTTTTCAAGGCCAATATTTAAGGTGCTAGATTTAAAAACGGTAAACATTCCTTTCATATTTAAAGTGTGCCAACTGGGTGAATATGGTTTTCCGTTTTCATCTTTGGCATAAATGGCTGGTTTTTGACGCTCCTCCTCGTTTAAATTTTCATAAGAAACGGAGGCGCTATAAACGGCATAAAATTGAAGATGTATTTTTCCTTTTTTATAACCTAATGTACTCAATCCAAAAGCAGGTGCTGCATGTCGGGAATTAGTTGTTGCGCCATTGTTCAGTTCTTCTTTACCTATCTGGACATTATATCTGCTGGAGAGATAAAAACCCAAAGGCAAATCGATTTCGAAACCGGCATGAAAGCCATAAATTTCTGCAAAAGCGGCATTCTGTATGCTGTAGGCTTTACTCATTTTGCCATTATAAAGGATGCTATCTTTTCCATCCACTTTAGTTGCCCTGCGAACCATTGCATTTTGGAGATAAGTATAATATCCAGTAAGATCTATTTTTAGCGAATTTCCAATTAATTTTGAAAGGTTAATTTCTCCATTATAGGCTATTTCAGCCGTTAAATCAATATTGGGAACAACTACTTCACCCGATACAACATCAAATAATTTACCCATATCATCTACATTTGGTGCCCGAAAACCTGTTGCTGCATTGAGGCTTATTTTGGTTTTATCATCAGGTGAAATGACAAGTCCTGCATTACCACTAAAGGCTCCGTTCTGGATATTCGTTGTTTTAAATGCAAAAGGGAAAAAGGCCAGATTGCGCGAAAAATCAGCCTCCATATTGAATAAATTATACCGAATACCCAGTTGTGCGGTATATTTTTTTGAAACAGGATATTGGTAATTTCCAAAAATGGCGTAGCTATTCCACCGTGCCTGAGGATACCGGTCGGCGACTAAAATAGGTGCTTCTGTTTGTATGTTTTTAGCCGTTGCCTGAGAACGAACTTTGTTCCCAACAGATTCCAAACCATAATAAAGAATGCCTTTTTTAAACGTTTTTTTCAAATCGATATTGATAGAAAGGGCATTTACCTTTTCAACTTGCGTCCTTAATCTATATCTGTTGCTACCCGAAAAATTTCTGTCTATTCTGCTTTCTTCAAAATATTGATGGGCCATTCGAAATGTTAAAGCGTCATACAAGAGATTATCCCCAAAATGCTGAACTGAAAAATGATTCATTTGCCAAATCTGTGGCCCATAATTCCAAACAGCTGAAACAGGCATTCCGGCAGTATTCACCTCTATCAGCCTGTCATAACGCGGATAGGAAGTGGTAGCAGAACGATGAAATCCATATTGAATTTCCCATCTTTCTGAAGGCTTATACAAAAATTTTTGCATTACATTTTGTTGGTCATAGCCGGAAGGTACTTGTATTCGTGGATTAGCATTTTGAATAATTTTATCCATATTTTCGACCTGATCTACATAGAATGGCCTCAGATAACTATCTGGGCCATATTTTCCCATTTTTAAATCTCCAAATTGGTTGAAACTATAACTGGTAACGGAAGCAAGTTGCTTTGTCCCAATATGAAGTGTTCCATGTGTGGTTTCTTCTTTATTTGCGGAGGAATATCTCGAACTTATATTGGCATGGATATCCCATTTTTTGTCAACAGATAATCGCGGTTTAATGGTCTGAAAATTCATTACACCTCCAATGGCATCACTGCCATAAATTACTGATCCGGGTCCAAATATAACCTCCGTATTCTCAATAGTAAATGGATCCAGTGAAATAACATTTTGAAGATTACCCGCTCTGAAAATGGATGTATTCATTCTGACTCCATCTATAACATAAAGCAATCTGTTTGTTGAAAATCCTCTAATCATTGGGCTTCCACCTCCTTGCTGACTCTTTTGAATGGCAACTTCTCCCGATATTCCCAATAAATCAGCCGCCGTTTGGGGTTGTAATAATTGAACGTCACTGGTTGAAATGGTACGTATTTTTGACGGAATACCTTTTGACGATTCCTGCCATCTGGAGGCTGAAATCACCATTTCATCCAAAGTTATACCTGCTTCTTCCAGGTAAATGATAAATCCTTTTTCCTTTATAGATGAATAACTTTCAATAATGGGCTTAAATCCAAGGTAACGGATATCAATTTTTTCAGTTGTTATAAATGGAGAGAGATCTACCTGTCCATTTTTGTTGGTTATTCCTTGAATATTTGGATTTTCACTGTGTAGAAGAACTGATTCCAACGGTACTTTTCCCTCTTTACTTAATATGGTGGCTGTCTGACCATGTCCGATATGGATGAGGCCAAAAACCAAAAACCATGATAAGATTATCCTCATGGAAATGATTTAAACGTTACTAAAATGATAAATGGTACAAGGGCTTTAATAACGTAATCGGGGAGGCGGACTAAGAGATTGTACTAATAAGATATCCGTAAATGTACTGCTTGTAATAGGTTTATTACGCCCATTCTCAGAGGTTTCTACTCCGTTAAACGGAGTAAATATAAAATAGATTGATTTATAATAATCTGAAAATGTAAATGGAAAATGGTTTGCATGGTTTGAAGTATCTATCCCGGCATATAGCAGTTTTTGCTTATTTTTCTTAGTCGCCGTTTCAGCTTTATCCCACCAACAAAGGTATTGTAATGAATCCCCAACATCGGATACTTCAACCACATCATACATTTGGCCATTGTATTCAAATTCTTTATCATGTTCCCACTTTAGTAACTTAGGAATGTCTTTTTTTAAAAAAGTTAACTTAACCAATTCATTTTCAGGTATTCCTTCCACTAGTTTACGTTGTACGGCTTCTTGAATAACCTTTTGTTGAAGAGATAAATACAAATAGGTCCCATAAAATGGGGCAATGAAAAGAACCATGAAAAAAAAGGGAACTATTTTTTTCACCTTTATTTACCTCGTTTATAATCGATGTAGGAATAAATAATAGGAATTAATGTGATGATCAGAAGGGTCACAATAAAAATAGGAAGAAATACTTTCTCATCACTTATGAGAATAGAGCCTAATAGCAGGGCTAAACCTCCAATAATCCAAACTTTTGATCCTAATTTATGGGTATTATACCAAACGCGTTCATCCTCTAACGTCCATGGTGTTCGGATGCCTATATAATAATTGGGTTTCATATCCTTAAAATAATTACCCAACACGGCAAACAAACCACCGATAAATCCAAAAAGTATGGATGTGTTTGAAATTTTGCCGGCCAGACTAGTGTATAAAATATAAGTAGTAAGAATGGAGAAGAAAACAGCCATCATAAATCTTATGGCATAATATTTATTATCCTCCAAGGAAAGGTTGTGTTTAGGATCAATTTGCGGAAGTACCAACATTAAAAAATAAATGCCTACACCCAAACTGCCTGGCAAAAAAATAAGAAATTGTTTAGATGACCAACCATCTGCCTCACCAGCCAAATTGAAATGGGTGGGTACAATATCGGGTAATTGGTTCCATATTTTAAACAAGTAAACATAAGGAATGATTAAAAACAACCACAATATCAGTTCGCGATATACTTTTTTTGACATAACTATGTCGTTTTGATTATTTCCATAGTCAAATATAATGGTTAAAAGGGTTTACAATGTTTATATTTGTAAAAAAAGTTGAAATGAGGATTTTTATCGTTTTTACCCTATTATACATAAATCAAACATTTGCCTACCTAAATGCTCAAGGTATTGACCCTTGGGTGATAGCAGCAGAAAATTGGGATAAGGAAAAATATGCCGGCGTGACAGTGGCCAATGGTATGATTGGCATTGTTTCTTCTCAGGAACCTTTTAAGGTGAAAGATGTCGTATTATCAGGTGCTTATGATTTATATGGCAGAGGCAGAGTCAGTAATTTCCTAAGAAGTTTTAATCTTTTGAATATGCAGGTGGGCATAGACGGGGAACAGATTAACAAGGGGAATATTCAACATTTAAAGCAAACACTAGACATGAAAAATGGTCGCTTTAGTGTTCAACTTGATTTTGGTGACAAAGCTTTTATTACCTATTCTTATTATGCTTTGAGACAATTACCTTTTTGTGTCCTCATGGATGTGTCAATTACTGCTAAAAAGGATATTACCATAGGTGCCTCGAGTGTCATGGAGGCTCCGGATGCACTGAAGGAAGTCCAAAATTACTATAACGAAATAGACAGACCTCATGTGGTCATCAGTTTGCTTACTTCTTTAGCAAAAAGTCCAACGGGAAAGTTGGAAATGGCTGCTTCCACTTCGTTTCTTTTTTCCGAACATCATGGAAATGAGCCCAGAGTAATTCATGAAATGTGGGATAACAATATGCATCTCATGAAATTTTCAAAAAAATTAAAAGCGGGGGAAACGTATTCTTTTGCGATTACCGGGAGCTCCATCACCTCAGCTCATCATGATGACCCTCTGAATGAAGCGGAAAGATTAACTATTTTTTCAAAATTGGAAGGGAAAGACAGGTTGATAAATAATCATAAAGCCGCCTGGCAGGAACTATGGAAAAGTGATATTCAGATTGTTGGAGATGAACAGGCTCAGCAAGATGTTCATAGTATGCTCTATCATTTGTATTCTTTTGTGAGGGAAGGTTCAAATATGAGTATTTCCCCAATGGGGCTCTCTGGTTTGGGGTATAACGGCCATATTTTTTGGGATTCTGAATTATGGATGTACCCCGCTCTATTGGTTATGCAACCAAAAATGGCAAAATCTATGATTCAATATAGGTTTGACCGCCTGGAAGCCGCACGACGCAATGCTTTTAATCATGGTTACAAAGGTGCTATGTTTCCCTGGGAAAGCGCAGGGACTGGGGTGGAAGAAACGCCTGTTTGGGCGTTAAGTGGCCCTTTTGAACATCATATTACCGGTTGTGTCGGTTTTGCTGCCTGGAATTATTACGCGATGACGCAAGATAAAGAGTGGTTGAGGAATATTGGATGGCCTCTGTTAAAGGAAACAGCTGATTTTTGGGCCAGTAGGGTAGAGCGGAAAGGGCCTGGAAAATATGAGATTAATAATGTGGTTGCCGCCGATGAATGGGCTGAAAATGTCGATAATAATGCATTTACCAACGCTGTTGCCATTACCAACTTGAAAGCAGCAACCAAAGCGGCGCTTTTACTTGGAATCTTTCCCGATGCCGATTGGTCTCTTGTTGCTCAAAATATCCCAATCCTTCAAATGAAAGACGAAGAATCAGGAAAAATCATTACGCAGGAACACGCAACGTACAAAGGAGAAGGAATCAAACAAGCGGATGTAAATCTCCTCGCATTTCCCTTAAAGTTTATTACTGATACTGCTCAAATACGAAGAGATTTATATTTTTATGCTAAAAGAGTTCCCGATCAGGGTACGCCTGCCATGACACATGCCATTTTCTCGTTATTGTCCTCCAGACTTGGAGAATCAAATAGAGCGTATCAATTTTTTAAAGAATCTTACGAGCCTAATTTAAATCCTCCGTTTCGCGTCATTGCCGAAACAAAAGGGGGAACGAATCCCTATTTTGGCACAGGAGCAGGCGGTGTTTTGCAAGCAGTGTTAATGGGATTTGGTGGTCTCGATTTGACAGACAAAGGTATCAATCAAGTAAAGTCGAGCCTACCTAAGCAATGGAAAAAATTAATCATTACCGGTGTTTTGGGGAAAACTTATGTAGTGGAATAAGATTACCGCATTTTTTCAAATTTTAAATGAATTAAATCAGAAGTATCCATAAAAATATGGGTAATGTTTCCTTTTTTATCTGTTATAGGGCGTAAGGAAGTGAAAAAGGGACGGGCGGAATATTTTCCATCGGAAGCCTTTTTCACCTCTGCCTGACCCCGATTAGGATGGATACAGTATAAAGTATTATTTAATAGCTGAAATGAATATCGGACATCCATTTCTTTACAAAAATAATCGCCCTGCCATGACTGTGAATCTTGGATGTCCATCGGCGAGGATTCTGTTGCCTTTGTAGTAGGAGGTGTCTTTGGCATTTCATTTTCCAGAGGAATAGAAAATAAGATGGACATGATTTTTTTCGTCGTTTTTATGGCATCAAAGGAGCTATAATTACTTTTTAATATAATCACCTGATTCGTTGAGGGTAGCCAGGTAAACGCGGTGCGGTAGCCAGCACTTGACCCAGTATGTTGCCAGAAGTTAATGTTTTTAAAAGTGTCATTTTCAATGCCTAAAGCATAATTAAGGGTGTCGCCATTGGTCAGAACGGCTTTTTTAAGTAAGGAATAAATGGGTGGTTCTTCCTGTTTTCCTGCTTTGGTTAAATGGCTAAACCATTTTTCGACATCGTCGAGAGACATATAAATACCTCCTTGCCCAAAGGCAGTGCTATTGTCATATACAGCAGTCCATTGGTTATTTGATGGACTATAGGAATTTGCCATATCTGGAAAAATTTCACCTTGTTTATCCATAACAAAAGATTTGCTCATACTTAAAGGTTGAAATATATTTTCATTCAAATACGCCTCATAGGATAAATGACTTACTTTTTGGATAATTTCCGCCAGTAGCATATATCCGGTATTACAGTAACTAAAGGCAGAACCAGCGGGAAAATTTTGACCTTCTGACATCTCTACCAACTGCAGGGCATCTTCTTGAAAAATAGGATGGCCCATTCTACCTCCCTGAAGGGCAAGTTTACTGTATATTTCCCTTAAGCCACTGGTATGCTGCATCAGTTGAAGAATGGTTACATCTCCGCTCGATATATTTATAAGGGTTGGAAAAAAAGTTGATAGCTTATCTGAGAAGGCTAATTTTTTCTCTTTAATCAAATGAAGAATGGCATAATTGGTGATATGTTTAGCCACAGATCCCAGGTCTGAAACGGTCGATTCCCTGAAAGGAGTTCCATTCTCCAGATTAGCCATTCCATAACTATTTCTGAAAGAAACATTACCATTCGTAATAATACTAAGTGAAAAGCCGGGATGCTTTGTATGATCTATTTCGTTAAATAAAGCATCTATTTTTATGGAAAGGCTTTCCTGCTGAGCCATAACACAAACGGAAAGATTGCCTAAGGCAAATATCATCAAAATTTTCAAACGCAGTGAATTAATCATATTCTTGAATAATTTTAGCATTAAATTATAAATAAATAGTTAAATTAAAGCTATCATTCCAATACAAATCGATGAAAACTTTTAAGACACTTATTTTTTTAAAAGTATTTTGCCTTGTTGTCATCTTACAAAGTGCTTGTGAGAATGAAAATTCAACAGATTATACTACCTGGAAATATTATAATGGTACGCCAGGGGCATTAAAATATTCTTCACTCAAAGAAATAGATACCCTGAATATTTCCTCCTTACAACCCGTCTGGACTTATCAAACAGGGGATGCTGACACCGCGGCACGATCTCAGATTCAGACAAATCCAATCGTTATAAATGATGTCCTTTATGGTATCAGCCCTCAATTAAAGCTTTTTGCCTTGAGGGCAGAAACCGGAAAAAATATATGGGTTTTTGATCCGACAAAGGAGTGGAAAAACGGACCAGCTGACAGGGCATCTTTTCATAACATGATTAATGCCCGTGGACTTTGTTATTGGACGGATAATAAAGGGGAGGAAAGATTATTTTATACCGTCGGTTCTTTTACTATCGCCATAGATGCAAAAACTGGGAAACCGGTTACTTCTTTCGGTGAGGGTGGTGCCATCGATTTACATGAAAATCTTGGGAGAGAGGTATCCGATTTGATTGTTGTAAATACCTCACCAGGAGTTATTTATAACGATTTGTTAATCTTGGGAACGCGGGTTGATGAAAATTCTCCTGCAGCTCCCGGTCATATTCGGGCGTACGATGTGCGGACAGGTAAGATGAAATGGATTTTTCATACCATTCCCCAACCTGGCGAACATGGTTATGATACCTGGGAAGATAAAAATGCCTATAAATATGCAGGCGGTGCAAATGTATGGAGTGGATTTTCATTGGATGAGAAAAAGGGGGTGATTTTTGCAGGAACAGGTTCGGCCGCTTATGATTTTTATGGTGGAAACAGGAAGGGTTCCAATTTATTTGCTAATTGTCTCTTAGCCATTGATGCAAATACAGGTAAAAGAAAATGGCATTTTCAATTTATTCATCACGATGTCTGGGATAAGGATTTACCCACTCCGCCCGTTCTCACTTCCCTGGAGAGAGATGGAAAATCGGTGGATGTGGTCATTCAAACCACTAAAAATGGGCAGATTTTCGTTTTTGAAAGAGAGAATGGAAAGCCCTTTTTTCCCATTATTGAAACTAAGGTTCCCACAAATTCCGATCTGGAAGGGGAGAAGCCCTGGCCTACCCAACCCATTCCTTCTCTTCCCGAACCATTCTCGAGACAGACCTTGACAAAAACTGAAATAAATCCTTATTTGGAAGGGGAAGAAAGGACTTGGGTTGAAGAAAAAATGGCCACTTTACGCTATGGGCATGCTTTTGTTTTACCAGGAAAAACGCCGTCGTTAATCTATCCGGGTTTCGATGGTGGCGGAGAATGGGGAGGTTCTGCCGTTGACCCTCAGGAGGATATTCTATGGGTGAATAGCAATGAAATGCCCTGGATTATGGAAATGAAAGCAGTAAAAAAGAGGGAGGTAAGGAAAGAAACTATTTATGCTGCCGGAAAACGACTGTTCGAGGAACAATGTGCCGTCTGTCACGGGGAAAATAAAAAGGGTTTGGGAAATAATCCTTCTTTGGAAAATATAACATCGAGATATAATCAATTAACCTTAACCACTCTATTGAATAGTGGCCGACGAATGATGCCTTCTTTTAAAAGACTTCCCGATGCTGAAAAGGAGGCCATTGCTTCTTATTTATTAGCATTACCAAATGGAAAGCAAGCGTATGTAGAAAGGGACAAAAGAAAAGAAACCGCTTATGACCGGGTTCCATATAAAATGGCAGGGTATAATAAATTTTTAACGCCAAAAGGTAATCCTGCAATTTCTCCGCCCTGGGGTTCGTTAAATGCTATAAATCTCAAAACTGGAAAACTTTTATGGAAAGTGGCTTTAGGAGAATACCCAGAACTGAAGAAAAAGGGAGTTCCGCCAACAGGTACAGAAAATTATGGAGGGCCAGTGGTAACGGCTGGAGGTTTAGTTTTTATAGCTGGAACACCTGATAAAATGTTTAGGGCATTTAATAAAATGACCGGAAAATTAGTATGGTCGTATGAATTACCATTTGCTGCTTTTGCAACGCCTGCAATGTATAAAATAGGGGATAAACAATATATAACCATTGCTTGCGGGGGCGGAAAACTAAAAACAACATCGGGTGACGTTTACGTTACTTTCGCTATACCAGATTAAGTTTAAATCTCTAAATCATTTATTATGAAAAAATGGTGTTTTTTATTGTTCCTGGGTTTGAATGCAAGCCTTTTAACTGCACAGGATGATCTTCCCGGTTCGATTATCAAAACAAATCCTTTTGGATTAGCTTTTGGTAATTTCAATCTTGCTTACGAAAAGGTTTTAAGTGAATCCTCCTCTGTTATTGTTAAAGCAAAATATACCTATAAGTTTTTAGGACTTAAGGTTAATGTTGCTGGCGTTGGTGCGGGTTATCGCTATTATCTCTCCCATGCTAAAAAGCCAGCACCGGGCGGCTTTTATGTAAATCCGGAAATTGCCTATAATACAGGTTCTTCGGGCGAATTTAAATATGGTACGTTTGTAGTAGGTGGTGAAATTGGGTATCAAATTGGCTCAAAAAAAGGGGTGGTTTTTGATGTTGGCATTGGACCAAAATACACTACCTTTTTTGGAAGTTTTGAGCAACTCGCATTTGATGGTTTGGATAATGCAGCAGCCAGCATCCTTTTACCCGGTATAACCGTAGCTGTAGGTTACGCATTTTAATTATATTTGTTGCCCTTAAACTACCTTAAGGGCAACAAATAACAAGTAATGATTTCATATAATGCTAAAGATTGGTTTACATTTATATTTAAAATACATAAAACAGAAACGATGCAACGCCTTCTCCCGTTGCTACTCGGCGTAGGTGTATATGCAGGTTCCTGGGCTTATATTGAAAATATTTTTTTTGCAGATAATAAAACCATTGGTTTATTTAATAATATTGGGATTGTTTATTCTATATTAGGATTTACGCTTTCCCTTTTTTTAGTATTCAGAACAAATACTGCTTATGACCGATGGTGGGAGGGAAGAAGATTGTGGGGCGATTTGACGAATGCCATTAAAAATATATCTATCCATTTACATAGTAGTTTACCTATTGAAAACGAGAGAAGAAGAGCTTATTATAGTGCTTTAATGCATCTTTTTTCTATTTCATTAAAGCAGCATTTACAAGATAAAAGGTTGCACGCTAACCATTTTGAAATATTTGAAGAGAATAATCCCATTGTCGACGAAAAAAGTACCATACTTAGCTCAAATCACCAACCACAGATTATAGTCAAACTGCTAATGCTTGCTTTAAAAGCAGATGTGCGACACGGTCTTTTTTCCATCAATGACCTGGAGCTGTATAGAATGGAAATAAATAAATTTATGGATGTTTCCGGGGGGTGTGAACGTATAAAAAATACACCTATTCCTTTTACTTACAGTGTGTTCATCAAGAAATTCATATTTATGTATGTCATGCTTTTTCCTATTGTATATAGCACCCAACTATTCTTTTTTATCATTCCTGTGACCATGTTTATTCTCTATGTTCTGGCGTCCATAGAATTGATTGCAGAAGAAATTGAAAATCCGTTTAATGGCGACGAAAGTGATTTGCCCCTTGACGCCATTGTAAAAAACATAGGAAAAAGCACAAGAGAAATATTTTTTGGGTAGTTTTTACTAACGCATTAAAGTAATTTCACCTTTTACAATTTTTGTATCGCCTTGAATCAATTTTACTTTGGCTGCAAAAACAAAAACAGCGGGATCAAGTAACTTACCCAGATAAGTACCATCCCATCCCAATCCTTTTATTTTTGGATTAAATTCTTTTGCCTCAAAAACGAGGGTTCCCCATCGGTCAAAAATCCCCATCCATTCAATACTCTCGACCGATTTATCGGCATATATCTCAAAACGGTCGTTTATACCGTCACCATTTGGTGAGAAAGCGGTGGGCGCATAAATTCTTCCTCTTTCATCGACATTGATAACTTGTATGTCAGATGATTGACAGCCATTTATGTCTGTAAGCGTCACTTTATAAGTGGTTGTTTTAAAGGGGAATACTTCGGGCGCTAAACAGTTTTTACAAACAAAAGGTATTCTGTCTGCTTCCCACTGAATATTTTTAATCCATTCATCAGGAATATTTTTTGTTACGGGTAATTCAATGGTATCTCCTAAAAAAATGGTTTGATCTGCACCAAGACTTATTTTTAAACCTTCAGGTGGAGATTTTATTAATAAGATGGTGTCTGTTTTACATCCTATATCATCTGTGATGCTCAGGAAATGTTGGCCACCTTTTAGATTTTGAAAAATTAAATTTGAAGAATTTTTTCCGTCAAACGAAACAATATAGGGTGGGAAACCTCCTTTGATTTCTTTAATAGTAATAATTCCTGTAGTTGGATTATTACAAGCAGGCGCTTGAATTTGGGCAATTACATTTATTTTTTCACCCGTCGGAGGGAAAATTTGAACGGTATCTAAAGAAATGCAATCATTTGAATTATCCTTCACTTGAAGAACATAAATACCTTGCTTATTAATTTCCGGAGTCAGGGTATTGTTACCATTTACGATGCTTCCATTGTTGGTTTTCCAAAGTATGTCAGGGGAATAAGTCAATGCGAAAATTTCCCCCATTAGTTTAATATTTACATTGTCGCAAAGGAAATTAACATCTTGACCAGCACTTATTTTAGGATAAATAATCTTATCTATAATATTTGTAGTGTCAGTGGCAAAACATCCCGAATTTTTATCAGTCACTACAAGGACGTATTTACCTGCCATTCTGGTTGATATCGTTGCGTTTGTTTTTACACCAGTAAATGTCAACGGGGTACTCCAAAGAAAAGAGAATTTAGAAGGATCAATATTTGATTTGATTTCAATGATTGAATCTTTGCAGGTTAGGGTGTTTTCATCGGGCAATTGAAAATCAGGTACGGATAATACGTTTAAATTTATGGTGTAATTAATTCTTGGACAAGGGGATGTCAATGATGGAAACTGATTAATTTCATATTTCCCAACGCCAAGATTTTCGGGTAAAATATTATTGAAAATGGTATCAACCAAAGTGGAGTTTACCTTTTTAATTGTCCATATTTTATTTTCCTCTTTTTTATTTTCGAAAAGTAGGTGAAGTAATTTTTCCGAAGGATCATTTTGACAAATAGTTAAGTCTTTGATATTATTTTCTAAACAAAAATTGGGATCTCTGATTATTTTAAACCGAATAATAGAATCGCATCCTGTAAAAGCCGCATTTTTTAAAATAAGCTGATAGGTGCCTGTATCTGTATATATTACATTTCTAAACTGGAAAACCTCATTAGGTTTAAGCAAGGTATCAAAATAAAATAAGGCTTCGTTATAAACCAAAACTTCAATTATGGCGAGACTATCACAGCCATTTAAGGTAACTTTTGGAAAAACTTTTTCATAAATACCTGCCTTTTTAATAGATAAGTCATTCCACCTTATTTCATCCCCAAAACACAACACTGCTTTTTCAATAATTTGCTTTTGAGGCTCTGTTTTGATGTCTAACAGGAGTAAGCTATCGCAACCTTTTGAGGAACCGAGTGGAAAGAATTGACTATAATTACCAGATTCTGCATATTTTTTTCCATTAATTAATACAGTATCTCCCAGGCAGAATATTTTTTCAATGGTACCTGTATCAGGTTTATTTACCTCTAAAATTAAGGTCCATATCGAGTCGCATGCATTAACATTAGCTCTTCTTTCGATTTTGGTGTAAATCCCTGTTTCGTAAAACTTAAAATTAGAAATTTGAATGGTGTCACCTTCACAAATTGACCTTCGCAGGGTGTCTTTAGGCACAAAATAATTGTTTAAAGTCAGGACAATCAAGCTGTCACAGCCATTTTTTGAAAAGCCACTAAATCTTTTAATATAGGTTCCGGGGTTTTTTATAGACGTTTCAAAGAAAGGATATTCATCGTTTGGACATATATATTTATCTAAATATAAAGTAGCGTCGTTTATTACTTTTACATTTAGTTCTACGATGGAATCACATCCTGAGGCACTTACTTTTTTTAATTGCTGAATATATTTTCCTTCCTTAAAATAGGATAAACCATTGTAAATTAGCGTGTCACCAAGGCAAATGGTGGTGTCTTTTATAGATTTATTTATCGTTGCCGCAGTGATTTTCACCTCAATGATAGAATCACATCCATTGGTCGCGGCATTGTCGAGGGTAATTTGGTAGATACCTGTAGCAGTAAATGTTTCACCCCATTTCCGTATAGTATCAGAGGGACATAAAGGAAGACTAATGCTGCTAAATTTAGCTTGAGACACACTAATTTTTAATTGAACCAGGGTATCGCAACCAATATTGTTTACTGCCGTATCTAAATAGGTATAATCTCCGGCCAGAGTAAAAGATTTTCCACCTCTTTGAATGGCGTCACCTTGACATATAATAATTTTTTCTTCTTTAAGGGGTTGGGATGTAACTACCAAACTTAAATTTATAGTGGAATCACAGCCCACTGCATTTTTTTGTAATAAGGTTATGTTATAATTTCCTGAAGTCTTGTAGGTCTTATTTTCAAATGTCACTGAATCATTCCAGCAAATTTCTTTTTTCAAGGCTATAACGGATGGATTTAGTGCATTTAGATTTAAAGTAAGCAAACTATCGCATTGATTTGCTGCTGCTTTTGTGAATTTTTGCACGTAAGTACCTGGTGTAGTATAGTTAAATGCGTTGAGTGTATAGCTTTTTCCCTGACAAAAAGAAGCGGTTACCTTTCCCGACGCTATGGGATTGACGCTTAGGTTAATTTGAATGGTACTATCACAACCATTTGACTTTAAACCTTTTAAGTTTTGAAAATATATACCAGACGAGGTGAAAGTTTGATTATTTAGCAATAAAAAATCACCTTCACAAATGCTTCGTTGTAAATTTGCCGTATCACTTTTTTGCCAAACTAAATTAAAAGTTATAGTACTGTCACAACCCACCGCATTCTTCAATTTTATATTATACACCCCTGGGGCGGTATATACATTTCCCCATTGGGCATACCTTTCACCTGGGCAAAGCAAGGCATCGACTTTGCCGGTTGAAATATTATTTACGGTTAATTGTAGTTCGTTTAGACGACTACAACCAGCTTGATTCAAGGAATTAAAACGATAGATCCCAGCATTTTTATAATATTGAGCACCAAAAAAGGTTGAATCGTTGTTGCATATCGCTTTTTTAGTTATCAAAGTGTCTTTTAAAGCGGGAAGGATGGTTAATTTAAGTATGCTATCGCATCCATTCCTATTTTTAACTGGATATTTGATAAGATAGGAACCAATATTTGTAAAAGCTTGATTTTGGACGGTTAGTATATCGCCGTTACATAAATACTCAGTTACTCTATTTGTATCTGACGGATAATAAGTTATGTTTATTTGGATGGTACTATCGCATCCTAAAGATGACGCTTTTGGTATTTTCTGAAAATAGCTGCCAGCTGTACGGTAAAATTGGTTGTTAATTTTCACTGAATCACCAAAACATATAAAATTTTGCAGGGTACTTTTTGCTTCCGGAAAGTATTTTATGTCAATGATATAAAGGCTGTCACAAACCACATCGGAGGCAGAATTCACTCTTTCATAGTACGTTCCAGCTTTATCGTACGTTTTGCCTTTAAATTGGTATTTTTCCCCTAAACAAAGACTTACGTTTACTCTTTGTGTTAAATCTGGGTAGTTTTCTAATCTAATGAGAATCAAAGAATCACAACCGCCTTCTGCCGCTTTCGGTAAAGTAATGGCATATACACTGGGTACAGAATAAGTCAAATTACGATAGGTAAACGTTCTATTCGGGCATATCTTTACAAAAATTTCTCTGGTAAGTGGCGGGGCAAGGAGTAGTTCCAGTTCTATAATACTATCGCATCCAGCCATATTTTGCCCTGAAAGAACCTGCTTATACTTTCCGGGAATATTTAATTCTCTGTCAAAAAATGAAAAAGATTTTCCAGGACAGATGTATTCTGTAAGGTAGGTGGTAGATATTTTTGCAATTTTTAAGGAAAGGTTTATTATCGAATCACATCCATTTTTCGCCCCATTTTTTACAATCTGGGTGTAATTGCCCTCTGAATTAAACGTTCTGCCACCTACCACGATGAAGGATCCTTCACAAATGGTTATATCAAGGTTTGAACGAGACAGAGGTTTGACTGTCAAATTTAATTCGACAAGACTATCACAACCCTGAGCAGTTTTTAATATCTGGGTAAAACTGCCTGAAGCCGAATAATTTGTGCCTCCAACCGTAAAGGATTCACCTTCACAAATTGTTGCTGTAATGGCTGACGATTTTTTTTGAAGAATATTTAAAATCAAGGTAGTAACACTGTCACAACCCTGTACTGATCCTCCTTTTAAAGTCTGAATGTAGGTACCCGATTGATTTATATTTTTTCCATCAAAGAAATAGCTTTCGCCAAAGCACTTTGTTTGAGAAATCTGTGCCGTTTTTATTTTATTAACGGTAAAGTCCAAATTTAAAATACTGTCACAGCCTCTTCCTGAAGCCTTAGGTATTAGCCGTTGATATATACCGGTGGCATTAAACACTTCGCCATTCCAGGTATAAGTACCACCTTCACAAACACTTAACGTACTATTTAATATTCCATTTGGAATGATTTTCAGATTAATTTCGAGTAAGCTATCGCAACCATTTCCTGCTTTTTTACTTAATATTTGATTGTATGTCCCTTCAAGATTATAGGTCTGCCCGTTTTCAGTGAGCGAAGAACCGGTACAAATCTCTTTTACAATACTCCCTTTTTTTAACTCATTGACAACTAAAGTTAGATTGATGGTACTATCGCAGCCGTTGGCGGCACCCCCTTTTAGTATTTTTGTGTAAGAACCGGCTTTATTAATATTGGAACCATTAAAATTAAAAAGTTGTCCTTCACAAATCGTCTCCGTTCTATTTTCTGATTTAGGTTGATTGACGTTTAATGTAAGATTTATCGTAGAATCGCAACCATTTTTAGCACCTCCAGTTAGCTTAATTGTATAATTACCTGAACTTGTAAATGTTTGATTACCGGCTATATAGGATTCTCCAGTACAAATGGTTTGACTTATAGTAGCAGTACTATTTGGTTTAACTGTAAGATTTAATTTTACTAAACTATCGCAACCTCCTGCGGCGGCACCAGGAAAATTTTCTTCATATGAACCAGTGGTGGTATAATCCTTTCCGTTTAAAGTATATTTCTGACCTGCACAGATGGTTTCACTAATATTTTTAACAACCTGAGAGTTAATATTTAAGCTCAGATTAATAGTACTGTCACATCCTCCAACTGTTGCACCAACTAGTGTTTCAGTGTAATTACCTGCGGCGGTCAAGGTTCTGCCAAAAAATGAGTAGGAGGTATTGGGACAAATATTAGCTGAAATATTGGTTACAAAAGATTGTAAAATCTGAATGCTTAGACTTACTACGCTGTCACATCCATTGCTGGCTCCATTTTTAATAATTTCTGTAAATTGTCCGGCAGTTGAATAGGTTTTACCATTTATAGTGTAAGATTTTCCTGTACAAAGATTTATTTGTTGGGAGGAAGTTGCTTTGGGAAGAAAATCGATAGCCTTTGACAACGTTTGCGAACAGCCTTTAAGGTCTTTTATCTGAACGGTATAATTTCCTGCATTAGCCTCTGTCGTTGTTGGTATTTTCACTGCGGCTCCATTACCTGTAAAACCATTGGGACCGCTCCAGGTATAGGTGTCACCACCAGTTGCGTTGAGAGCCAGTTCATTGCCGACACAAAGGGGTAAATTGGCAGTTAAGGTGCCTTTGATAGAAAAAATAGTAAATTTTTGTGTCTTAATCACCCCATTGCCACAAGGGTCTTTATATTCCCAGGTTCTGGTTATAACCTCAGGCTCTGATTTTCCGTCAGAAAAATCAATGCCTGGAATACTCCCCGTACCATTACAATTGTCTGTCCAGGTCAATGTATTCATTGGAGGAATGGCTTCTTTGCAATTTAAAGTCTGGTCAGCTCCTGGTTCCGAAAGGGTAGGCAGAACATTATCCTCAATTTTAATTGTTTGCTTATGTGTAATATCGTTGCCACAGCCATCTGTTGCGTCCCAGGTCCTGATTAGCTGGTAATTATTAGTGCAGGTTCCAGGCACTTTAACCTCAGTATATTTAACTGGTACTGTTAAACTACAGTTATCAGTAGCCGTTAAAATGTTAGGTATACTAACTTCCGAGCAAGCGGCTATAGTGTCAGAAGGGGTGTAGTTCCATTTAGGCGCTACTTTATCGATTACGGATATTTTCTGTATTATATTACTTGTATTTCCACAAACATCGGTCGCTGTCCAGGTTTTTTCAAGGGTATAATTCTGGGGACAAGAACCAATGGTTTTATTTTCAGATTTAATGATATTAACTACACCACTGCAATTATCTGTAGCTATTGGTATAAAATCAACCACAGGGTCAGTGCATGATAAGTTTAGGTCAACGGGGGTATTGGTAAATACAGGTTTTTCGATGTCTTGAACAGTAATCGTTTGTGTTTTCTCTGTTTTATTTCCACATTTATCCAGGCTAGTCCATTTTCTTAACAGGACATAATTATTGACGCAACTCCCCAAAACTTTTGTTTCTAAAAAAGTTAAGGAAGGATTATTGTCACAATTATCCGTAGCTGTCAGCGTTACGATAGGTGGAATATTAATACAGTTAACAGTAACATCATTTGGAACGCCTATTATTACAGGAGCGATTAAATCGTTTACCGTTATGGTTTGTTCGTACGTTTTGCTGTTATTACATTTATCGGTGGCGATCCATTTTCTTATGATTTTATAATTTCCGAGACATCCCACATCAGTGGTTTCAGAAAACACGAGGGTTGGACTAATATCACAGTTATCACTGATTTGTGGATTAGTTACAGGTGGTACCAGGTCACAGTTCACGGTAACGGAGCTGGGTGGATTTATAAAAGTGGGCGCTTCGGTATCTTGAAGGGTGATTTTCTGCATTTTTTCGTTAATATTACCACAGGCGTCAATAGCCTTCCATGTTCTGGTAATGACACCATTATTCGGGCAAGTTCCGGGTGAAATGGCTTCTGTAAATGTTAATAGGGGAGTCAAATCGCACAGATCTGATACCGTAACAGTTGGATTTGTTGGAATGGCGTTGCAACTTGCGGTGACGTCACTGGGAACCCCATTTATTGTGGGCGCTTCGGTATCGGTAACCTCTATGGTCTGAGAAGCGATTTGAGTATTTTTGCAGGCATCTTCAGCGGTCCATGTTCTTATTAAATTGTAATTTCCGGGGCAAGAACCAGCTATTTTTTCCTCTTTAAAGGTTAAAGTTGGCGTGGCATCGCAAATATCCAACACTACGGGGTTTATCACCGTTGGAACATTGGGACAACTTACCTTCACGTTCGCAGGTACCCCTGAAAATACGGGAGCTGTGACGTCCTGAACTTGAATAATTTGCTTAACTATAGTCGCATTACCACATTTATCAGTAGCCGTCCATTTTCTTTCCAGTTGATAATTTTGTGGGCAAGAGCCAGATATTTTGGTTTCAAGAAAGGTAACGATGGGATTAAGATCGCAATTATCAGTGGCTTTAGGATCTATTTTTAAGGGAATTTGATCACAATTAACTACTATATCAGTGGGAATATTTGAAAATGAGGGGGCGACATCATCTTTAAGGGATATTTTTTGAATGTTTTTAGTCGTATTACCGCATGCATCTTTTACTTCCCAGGTTCTGGTAATGATTTCCGTAAATGGGCAAATTCCAGCGACTTTTGTTTCTAAAAATTGAATGGGAGGTAGGCTAGCGCTACAATTGTCTGTTGCTGTAACAGTAGGAAGGGCCGGTATTTCGCCACAATTAATAATGGCATCATTGGGAATGCCTGAAAAAACAGGAGAAATATTATCAATAACGGTAATCGTTTGTTTTCCGATATCCGTGTTGTTACATGCGTCTTTAATGGTCCAGGTTCTTTGTATTTTGTAATTTCCAACACACAGAGGGTCAATTACTTCACTAAATTGAATTGTAGGCGCGGCATCACATAAATCTATTCCCTGGAGGACGGGAGCGACTGGGATTTGATTACAATTTACAGAAATATCAACAGGTAAATTTATAAAGGAAGGCTTTACTTCATCTTTAATCGTTATGTTCTGTGTTTTAATGAGGGTGTTACCACATTGGTCTTTGGCAATCCAGGTTCGCTGGATAAGATAGGATTGAGGGCAACTGCCGGGTATTTGTATTTCACTGAAAGTTAATGTTGGGTTTGGGTCACAAAGATCGGAAATGGTGGGGTTAGTCACTGGAGGGATTAAATTACAGGTACTACTCAGATCGGCAGGGAAATTAGAAAAAACGGGAGGTACATTGTCAATTACATTTATTTGTTGAGCAGCTGAAACTGAATTTCCACATTGGTCTGTTGCCTTCCATATTCTGAAAATAACATAATTACCAGCGCAGGTTCCTGCTACTATAGAATCTTTCTGTGTAACAGTTGGCGACATATCACAGTTATCGGTAGCCGTTATCACAGGGACGGCAGGTATGGCATTACAAGATACCTGGACGCTTGCTGGTACACCAACTAACTGCGGGCCAATTTCATCCTTTACCTGAATAATCTGTTTATGGCTATTTTTATTACCACAGATATCTTGAATTTCCCAGGTTCTTTCAATGGTGAAATTTTGAGGGCAACTTCCAGGTATAGTTACTGTTGAAAATGTGATGGTCGGACTTGGGTCACAATTATCTGAATAGGCGGGGGTCCAGCTTGGGGGTGTGCTGTTGCAAGGAATAACCAGATTTGCAGGAGGATTAATAAATTGTGGAGGCGTATTATCCACAACGGTAATGATTTGCACGGCCTCTCTCTCATTTCCACACACGTCTTTCGCTTTCCATTTTCTGGTGATGGTATAATTTCCCATACAGGCAATCCCCTTTTCCTCCGAAAAAGTAATGACAGGATTTAGGTCACAATTATCAGTGGCGGTAGGATTTGTAACCATTGGAATGGCATTACAGTTAACGGTTACATTTGGTGGCACACCAACAAATTGAGGGGCTAAAGGGTCTGTAACAGTTATTGTTTGGACGAAATTGGTAGTATTTAAGCATAAATCAACGGCAGTCCAGGTTCTGCTAATAGTATAAAAGCCAGCACAACCTGGATTTTTTACGTCTGCATAGGTTATTTTTGGATTTGGATCACAGTTGTCTGTGGCAGTGGCTGTTGGATTTTGTGGAACGTTATCACAACTCAACGATAAGGTTGACGGTAGATTTATAAATTGAGGAGGAGTATTATCTGAAAAATTTATCCTTTGAATGTATTCGTCATCATTTCCACAGGCATCTGTAGCTAACCAAGACCTTTTTACTTGAAAACTACCTAAACAAAACCCTTTGATGGTATCTATGGTTAAGGTAAGTGTGGGCGCTACATCGCAATTATCCTTAATAGACATTACAGGTAGGGGAGGACTGTCACTGCAACTAACACTTAAATCACCTGGATTATTAAGAAAAACTGGACTAATTTCATCTTTAACCACAATTTTTTGTGTGATGGTCGTCTCATTTTGACAGGCATCTTTTACTTTCCATGTTCTGATTAAGCTAAAATTATTGGGACAGATACCCGGAATGGTATCTTCTTTAATGACCACATTTGGATTTAAATCGCAATTATCTGAAACATTCAAGGAAATCAAATTTGGCAGATTTTCACAAGAGACGGTGAGATCTGCCGGGGAATTAGCTATAACGGGAGCCTCAGTGTCGGAAACATTTATTTCCTGAATATGAATGGCAGTGTTGCCACATGAATCAGTGGCAGTCCAGGTTCTTTTTAAAATATAATTGCTTGGGCAAGACCCATTGATTTTTTGCTGCGCATATTGAACCTGTACATTTATAGTACAATTATCTGTTGCGGTTAAAACGGGTGCTGCGGGTATGTTACTACATGCGGTGCTTATGGAATTAGGTAAATTATTAAATACTGGCTTTTCATTGTCAATTACCGTTATTAGCTGGGTTAAGGTTTGTTGGTTATTACATACGTCTGTTGCCTTCCATGTTCTGGTAATGGTGTAACTGCCTGAACACCCGGTACTTTTTGTTTCCTGAAAAGTAATGACAGGATTTGAGTCACATAAATCAGATGCTGTTACGACAGGAATAGAAGGAATAGCATTACAATTTACGGACACATTGGAAGGAACGCCTGTCATTACAGGTGCCTTTATGTCAACTACCTGGATAGTTTGTGTCTTTGTAAAGGTATTATTACATGCATCGGTTAGTAACCAGGTTCTATTTATAGTGTATTTTCCCGCACAAGTTCCCGGGGTTTTTGTTTCTGTAAAGCTTATGATTACACTCGAACAATTGTCTGTGAATGTGGGCGTTGCAGCTACTGGAATACTGTGGCACTCAACAACAACATCTGCGGGGAAATTTATGAAACTGGGTTTTTCCTTATCTGAAACATTGATTTTTTGAATATGCGTCCTCTCGTTTTGACATGCATCCTTTGTTACCCAGGTATTTTGGATGGTATATTCATTAGGGCAAGAACCTGGTAATTGAACTGAGGTAAAGGTTAAGGATGGATTCATATCGCAACTATCACTGACCGTTAGGACAGCATTGGCGGGGATATTAGTACATGAGACATTTATGTCAGCAGGAAGAGAACTAAAAGTTGGGGCTGTAAGGTCTTTTACGGTTATGGTTTGAACATAAGTGGATTGATTATCACATTCATCTCTCGCAGTCCATGTTCTTTTAATGGTTTTATTATTAGCGCAATTACCTGGAATGGTCTCTTCTAAATAAGTGATACTAATATTATTAGAAGCACTGCAATTGTCAGTAAAGGTTGGGTCCTGTTTTAATGGTATGTTTCCGCAACTTACTGTGACATTAGGCGGTGTGTTGGTAATTACGGGAGCTTGTGTATCAACTATTTGAATGGTTTGTGTCCTTACATTGGTATTTCCGCATTTATCTTTTAAGGTCCAGGTATATCTAACCGTTTTTTGATTTACACAAGTACCATTTATAATTTCTGATAGAAAAGTTAAGACGGGATTTGCATCGCAATTATCATTAAAGGTGGGTGTTATTGGGGCTGGAATGGTTGGACATTGTGCGGTATAATTACCTGGAAAAGTTAAAAACTGCGGTTGCCGTGGTGTCTTTTAAGGTGATTAGTTGCTTACAAATGGCTGAATTACCACAATTGTCAAAAATTTCATAATTTCTTTCAAGTAGTCCGTTACAATCTGTTCCTGTTTGAGTTTCTGAAAGTAAAGTTATATTAGTATTCAAATAAGGGCATGGGAAATTTATGGCTCCTCCCCCTGCTATGAAAGCGGTGATGGTTGAAAATGGGGGGTATAAGGCGGAACTACATTTAATCACATTGGGTGGACAAATGGTACATTCTTTAACTGTCAACCTGAAAATATCAATAAACTTACAGCCAAATCCATTGGTAGCGGTAACAGTGTAGGTTTGATTTCCACTATTTATTAATTTGTAATTTCCTCCTCCCAATGAAGTTATTCCAGTATTGGGAGAAAAAGTATAAGTAAAATTGGTGGATAAACTGAAGGTTAAGGAGTCATTTTTACAACCTTCTTTATCATCTATGGAAAAAGTGGGAATGGGCTGATGGGTTACCGGAAATTCAAAGGTTTGGAAACTACAAGGATCATTCTGGTCAGTAACTCTAACCGTGTAATTAGTGGTTTGACCATTTGCAGGTGGAACAAAAGTACTGGAGGTTCCAAGGACGAATGACGGATTATTGCTATTGTACCAGGCAATGTTATAACCACTCCCCGGGCCTGTTATATTTACGGTCAGGGTTTTTTCTGCATTGGTACTGTTTTGACAAAACACTTTGCTAAGTGGCGTAACATTAATAGTAGGTTTAGGTAAGGTGGTGACAGTTACTTCGCGCGATGATGTTAAGGTAGTTCCACAGGTGCTAATATTACTGGACCAGGTTGCG
>JAJTER010000090.1 GCA_021299835.1 Saprospiraceae bacterium
GAAGCAGCGAACAAATCATTTGAAAAATTATTTGCCACCATTCCCGGAGCCGAGAGAATAAGGCTGGAATTAATTGATAATCATTATCACAACCCGGGCATTCACATTCATGAATTTGCAAAAAATGGGGAATTCGATCTAATATTAATGGGTGCTCAAGGACACTCTATGATAAAATCTATGCTTTTTGGTAGCGTTACAGAAGCCATCGTTGATAAAAATGAAGACCAACTTGTTCTTATATTAAGATAGCCACATATATAATTAAAAAATTTAACAAAATTTAGTTCACCTCGTTTGGAATAAAATCCTTTCGAGGTGATTTTTTTTGTTATCAATACACATAAAAAAATGGAGCACCGAAAGATGCTCCACGAATTCCCTAAAATCACCCGAATTAAATGAATGATACAAATTTATCCTCTTTACTACCTTTTAATAGTGATATTTATCATCAACGCAAAGCAATTTTTATCAATCTTTTTATCTTTATTAAAAAAGGACAATGGAATTAACATTCAATTCAATTGTATTTGAGCATAACACGGGTTTACACCCTGAAAATGCCATGCGATTGAGCGCTTTCAGGCACTTGCGCCAAAATGAATGGATAGATGGTGAAAAATATCTAAGTCTGGTGCATAGTATGGACCATATCCAAAAAATTCGTGATAACTCAAAAGATTTTTATCAGATTGATGACGATACCTTCCTTTCAAATCAAAGCTATGCGGTCGCCTGTTATTCTGTGGGTGCCGCTGTTCAAGCCGCAGAGACGGGTGATTTTGCTTTAATACGTCCGCCAGGTCACCATTCATATAGAGATAAAGCCAGTGGATTTTGCCTGTTCAACAACGTTGCTATTGCCAGTGAACATAAGGTCAGAGAAGGAAAACGAGTATTAATCATTGATTTTGATGGGCATTACGGCGATGGCACCGCAGATATTTTTTACGATACAGACAAAGTCCTCTATTTTTCCATTCATCAACATCCAGCCTTTCCGGGAACGGGTGACTTGCACCTCATCGGAGAGGGAAGAGGAAAAGGATTCAACATGAATATGGGCGTACCTCCAAACTCAGGAGACGACATTTTCTTAGATGCTTTCTCTCATTTTATACCCATTTTCAAGTCTTTTAACCCTGACGTTGTAGCTATTTCTGCAGGTTTTGATGGGGCCGCAGAAGATCCGCTTTTGCAGTTAAATTTATCCCCTAATGCTTTCTATGAAATTGGTAAAATGATTGCCTCCTCCTTTTCTAATACTTTTGCCGTGCTGGAAGGTGGGTATCATCCCGGAGCATTGGAACGAGGGATATATTCTTTTCTTGCAGGCATGAACGGACAGAATATTCCTTATACCGCAGAAAAAAGTATTTCAGGATTGAGAGCCTGGGAAACTTATGAAATGAATTTACATAGTGTTTTAGGCTTTTTAAAACCATTTTGGAAAATATAAACCCTTATGAGGCAAAAATTAGAACAGTTATTCGAGCCCCGAAGCATCGCTGTCATTGGGGCATCGGAAAGGGAGGGAAGTGCGGGCAGAATGATCATGGAAAATTTAACCCGACATGGTTTTCCAGGCTCATTGTACCCGGTGAGTTCTAAACATTCCTCTATATTGGGAATGCCTGCATATAGCAAAGTGGGGAAAATTCCCGAGCCAGCTGATTTAGCTATTTTTTGTGCTCCTTTTAGGGTCTTAAGACAAGTTGTTGATGAATGTGTCGAGGCCAACATTGGAAGTATTTTGTTTTTTGGACCCGATTTTGATACCCAGGATGCAGAAACCATTGAATACATTAACAAAAAATGTAAACAAGGTGAAATTAGAATGCTCGGCCCCTATAGCCTCGGTTACATACATCCTCACAAGATGATCTATGCCACAAATATGCCTGTTGAAGTTAGAAAAGGGAACTTAGCCTTAGTCTCACAAAGCGGACCTCTGCTTGAGGCAATGCTTGATTGGGCCGGCGAACGAGAAGTAGGTTTCAGTCAGGTAATTTCCCTTGGACTTGCTGGAGATATTGATTTTGCAGATTGTATTGATTTTTTAGGTACAGATGCTCATACCGCTGGCATTCTGATATATATAGAAAAGTTACCTAATGCACGTCGCTTTCTAAGTGCCGCAAGGTCTTTTTCAAGAAATAAACCCATCATTATTTTAAAGGCAAATAGAAAGAAAGAGGATATAGACTGGAACTCCTCTGTTTTGGATTGGGAAGAAGAAAAAGATTTTGCCTACGATGCCGCTTTCCAAAGAGCAGGTATAATCAGAGTCGATACCATAGCTCAGTTATTTAATATGGGCCTGGCTGCTACCAATTCTGTCAGACCCACAGGAAATAATATGGTGATTTTATCCAATATTGCCGCAGGGGGCATTTTAGCATTGGATGCATTATTAAAAAGAGGGGGGAAGCATAGTATTTTATCTGAGGTGTCCGTTGAAAAATTAAATACTATTTTACCTCATTCTTCTTCCGCTGACCGACCTATTCATGTGGGTAATTTTGCCGACACGAATAGATATACCGAGACGTTGAAGATTTGTTTAAATGATGATGCCGTGGATGCCATCATCGTCGTTTACTCCGTTTATCTAAAAAGTGAGGCCCTGAAAATTGCTCAGGCCATTTCTCAATTAAAACCTTTAAGAAAGCCGGTATTCACCGTTTGGATGGGTGGAAACCAAGTGGCTGAGGCAAGAAGGATTTTAGGACAAGCGAAAATTCCTTGTTATCCCTACCCCGAAAGTGCTATTGATACATTAATGAGGCTCTACCAATATCATTTGGACCTAAAACTACTGTACGAAACGCCCCTTTCTATACCTATCGACTTTAATGCAGACCAACAGGCCGCCAAATGGATTATCGATAAAGCCTTAGCTGAAAACAGATTATTACTTTCCGAAAAAGAGGGTCATGACTTACTCCTGGCGTACGGCTTTCCGGTCATTGAGAGCTTTTTAAGTACTACCGTAGATGAAGCTAAAAATATTGCACAGAAAATAGGTTTCCCTATCGTAATGAAAATCGATTCCATTGATATTTTACAGAAAACAGCCGTGGGCGGCGTTCGTCTGAATATTAGAGATGTGAATGAAATGACCGAAATTTGGACAAATATGATGCTTAGTTGCTCAAAAGCACATCCTACCGCTGTTATTAAAGGTATTCGTATTGAAAAAATGATACTTAAGGGCTTTGATCTGTTTATTGGTTCTTACAAAGATCCTACTTTCGGACCTTTGATGCTTTTTGGAAAAGGCGGTTGGGATAAAGAAGTTTTTCCAGATATTCGCGTCGGACTTCCTCCCCTGAATATGGCTCTCGCACAGCAAATGGTGGAAGGAACCTACCTTTTTACCCTCCTAAAGGGTTACCGAAATCAATCGGGCGTTCAATTAAATCAATTGTATCTCTGGTTACACCGCTTTTCCTACCTCCTTATGGATTTTCAAGCCATAGCAGCCGTTGAAATTAATCCTTTTCGAATGGATAATGAAAGTGGCATGGCTTTACATGTTGCGGTGAGATTACAGAAAACAAATGAATCGACAAACCAACATTTTAGACACCTGGCCCTTTCTCCCTATCCTGGAAAAGATTATTATTTAGATAAAAATCTTCGTTTAGGACAGTCCGTTCATCTACGCCCCGTAAGACCAGAAGACGAACCTGGCCTGGCCGAAATGCTCAAAAATGTCTCCCGAGAAACCTTGTATATGCGATTTTTCGGATACATACCCAAAATAGATCATACCTGGTTAACCCGTTTTACTCACATCGATTACGATAGAGAAATAGCCATTGTCGCTACAATTCCTCCAACAGAAGGTAAACCCGAGGCCATCATCGGAATCGTTCGTATTATCGAAGATGCCTGGAGAGAATCAGCCGAATATTCAATTCTCATTGCCGACCATTGGCAAGGGCAAGGACTGGGTCTCATGCTAACTAATCACATTTTGGATATTGCCCAAAAACGGGGTATAAAAAAAATAGTGGCCTCCGTACTACCGAATAATGAGTCGATGATTAAACTTTTTGTAAAAAAAGGATTCACCATCGATAAAAAATATCCCGATGTTTATGAAGCTTTTTTAATCCTCCGATAACCTATCATCTATTAGGAACATATCCGTATATTGTAAAAAAATTAAACTATGCGCACCTTTAAATGCACCTTTTTCCTCCTTGCTTTCGGAGCCATGACTTCTTCTCTTCAAGGGCAGGACAATAAGATGGATTTTGAAAAATATGACCCTCCTTCCTCTTTAAAAGTTCCGGAACATGCTTTATTAAAATCAAAATTCCCTTTTGTGGATATCCACAGTCACCATTGGAATATGGCTACTCAGGATCTGACTATTTTACTAAAGGAAATGGACTCCCTCAATATGGGCGTTTGTATTAACCTAAGTGGCAGAGGTGGAAATGCGTTGAAAGGTATGGTAGAAAATGTTAAGAAATATGGTGCCGAAGATAGAATTGCTATTTTTACAAATGTTAGCTTCAATGGCATAGATGAATCTGACTGGACATCAAATGCCGTGAAACAACTCGAATTTGATGTGCAAAATGGTGCAAAAGGGCTAAAAATATTTAAAAGTTTAGGCCTTAGCGTAAAAGATAAAGCGGGGCAACGTGTCGCTATTGACGATATTAGGTTAGATCCTATTTGGGCAAAATGTGGAGAACTTGGTATCCCCGTTTTGATTCATTCCGCAGATCCAGCTCAGTTTTGGGAACCATTTGACGAAACAAATGAACGTTGGTTAGAGCTTAAAACGCATCCAGGAAGAAAAAGAAGTGATACCGACCCGGCTCCTTTTTCAACCCTAATCAAGGAGCAACATCATGTTTTCCAAAAACATCCAAAAACGACCTTTATTAATGCTCATTTCGGATGGATGGCAAACGATTTGGACTCTTTATCCAGATTTTTAGATGTTTTTCCTCATGTAAATGTTGAATTTGGTGCTGTTATTGCCGAATTGGGAAGGCAACCAAGGCGTGCAGGTGTCTTCTTTGAAAAATACCAGGATAGGATTCTATTTGGAAAAGATGCTTATAATCCAGAGGAGTATTTTACTTATTTCAGGGTACTGGAAACTGCCGATGAGTACTTTCCTTATTACAAGAGATATCATGCCTTTTGGAAAATGTATGGCTTACAACTTCCAGATAAAATTCTGAAAAAGATCTATTATCAAAATGCAGTTAGAATAGTTGGTTTGAAAAAATCAGTTTTTGAATGAAAGATACCTTCAACATGAAATATAAACTCCTTATTAGCATAGCTTTTTCCCTTTTTTGGATGGCTAACCTGTCCGGGCAAACCTTTACCCCCGAATCGGTACCTAATACGAAGATTCAAAATAACACCCATATCAGTGATCCAGCTAATATATTAGATGAAGCGACGTATGAACAGATAAATAGTAAGTTAACCTTTTTAGAGGACAGCGTTGGTAGCGAGGTAGCTTTAGTGATGTTGCCTTCCATAGGTGAAGCTGTACCCAAGGATTTTGCCTATAAACTGTTTAATTTATGGGGAATAGGTAAAAGTGGATCCGACAATGGGCTACTCATATTATTTGTTCTGGATCAAAAAAGAGTTGAATTTGAAACAGGAAATGGACTGGAAAGCATTTTACCAGATGCCATTTGCAAAAGAATTATAACCAATGAAATGATTCCCTCCTTTAAAAATGAAGCTTATGGGGAAGGCTTATTAAAAGGAATAAATGCCATTTCAACCATTATTCAAAATCCTGAAAATGTAGTTGAATTTCAGGAAAAGGAAAATAAAGGGGAAGGCGGTTCCTTTTTGGAAATATATGGCTACCTGACTGCTTTCGTTAATGGCATCATATTGTTGCTTTTAGGGAGAAGTTTTAAGAAAGATGAAATACCCTACAAAAAATATCATACACTTAAAAAATACAATATAACGCCCCTTGCCTTTATTTTTCCCATTCCATTTTTGGGCATCCTTTGGTTCGTCAGAAAGGAAATGAAAAAGTGGCGTAATACGCCACCTCAAGAACCCCATGGAGTAAAATTAAGCAAAGAACAGGAAAACAAGTCGAATAACCATTTGAATTCAGGGCAGTCAAAAGAGGCTGAATTGGGGGTAGCAGAATATGACGTTTGGGTAGGTGAAGGGGTTGAGCCTACGATATTGCGTTATGTAAAATCTCCAAAAAGTTACATAAAATGTCCTTCCTGTAAATTTCAAACGGAGAAGTTGACCAATTCATCAACCATAAGAGCAGCAACCTATTCAAATACTGGAGAGGAACTTCAACGTTTTACTTGTTTACATTGTGGAAACCAACGGGAACAAATAAATACTATTCCTAAAAAAGTCAGAAGTAGTAATGGTGGTTCCGGTGGTGGAAGATCCGGAGGAGGTAGCTGGGGCGGTGGCAGAAGCAGTGGAGGTGGTGCTGGTGGCAGTTGGTAAATGACTTTTCAGGAAAAAGGCAGTAAATTATTTATTTGTTCCACTTACTAAGTTTTTAACTAAAAACGGACCTTCATACACTAATCCTGTATAGATTTGAACGAGTGTTGCTCCCGCGTTCAATTTATTTTTTGCGTCTTCTACGGATGAAACACCCCCTACCCCAATAATAGGTAGCATTCCCTTTGTTTTATCAAAAATATAGGCTATCAATTGATTTGATTTTTCACGAACAGGCTTACCACTAATCCCTCCCGAACCAAAGGATTCAAGCAATGTCGAATCAGTAGATAGATTCGTACGATCAGACGTTGTATTTGAAACAACTAAACCATGGCATTTCGTCGATTGAACTACCTCGATGATATCATCTACTTGAGATAATTCCAAATCAGGGGCTATTTTTAAAAGGATAGGTTTACTATCAATCATCCTATTATTAGCCTGTTGCAGTGCGGTTAATATAAGCGTAAGAGGTTCCTTTTCTTGCAAAGCTCTAAGTCCGGGGGTATTAGGGGAACTTACATTGACGACAAAATAATCGACGTGAGGAAATAATTTTTCAAAGCAAATGAGGTAATCATCCAACGCATTTTCATTCGGTGTATCCTTATTTTTTCCAATATTCCCTCCTATTATTAGCCCTTTTGGTCGGGAGAAAGCTATCAATTGCTCAACGAGAAAATCTACTCCCCGATTATTGAACCCCATTCTATTCAAAAGAGCGTCATCACCTGGCAGGCGAAATAAGCGGGGTTGAGGATTTCCATTTTGAGGTTTGGGAGTTACGGTACCCAGTTCAATGAACCCAAAGCCGAGGGCGGGCATTTCATTCAGGTATTCTCCATTTTTATCGAAGCCTGCAGCCAAGCCGATGCGATTTTGAAAAGAAAGGTTACAAAATGAGACCGCTGAAACATTAGATTCCGAGGAGCAATACCTTTTGAACAGACCGCCAATCAGAGGAATTTTCAATAAAACTTTAAATAAAAACAACGTTAATCCGTGCGCTGTTTCCGGAGGAAAGAGGAAAAGAACGGGTTTAATAAAAAGTTTATAGAACATAAAACCAAAAATTTAGCTGATAACCATGTTAAAGAACCCGAAGCTGAAAACCATTTCCATGAATATTAACAATTTCAATATTAGGATCTTCCTTTAACAATTTTCTGAGTTTGGTAACAAAAACATCCATAGAGCGGGCCGTAAAATAGGTATCATCGCCCCAAATTTTAGTTAGCGCTTCGGCTCTAGCCACCACATTATTCATATTATCTGCAAATAAACAAAGAAGCGCTGATTCGCGTGGAGAAAGTTTCACTTTTTGATCTGGATTCGCTGCCTTTGTATATACCAGAATTCTGAGATCTGCATCATAATGATAATCTCCAATCGTATAATATCTGTTAACCTCTTTGGATACAGGATTTTCGGGAACATTGCTTCTTTTTCTTTTTAAGATGGCATTAATTCGCAAGAGTAGTTCTTCCGAGTTAAAGGGTTTGGTAATATAATCATCTGCACCGATTCTAAAACCTTCCAAAACGTCTGCTTTCAGCGACTTTGCGGTTAAAAAAATTAAAGGCATAGAAGGGTCTGCGTGTAAAATTTCCTTCGCCAAAGTAAACCCATCTTTTTCAGGCATCATAACATCGAGAATACATATATCAAATTTTCCCTCTTTAAAAGCATTCCAGCCTTTCACACCGTCATTTGCCAGTGTCACATCATATTGATATAATTCCAGATAGGAGCTTAGAACGTCTCCAAAATTCTGGTCATCTTCGACTAATAGAATTTGCTTATTATCCATTTTAAATGAGTTTCAAATGAAAAAATGATAAATCAATGAAGGGGAAAAAACAGGATAAAACTGCTTCCCTTGCCTAATTCACTGCGAACATCTATTTTACCTTTATGGGCTTCTACCATTGTTTTAACGTAACTTAATCCTAGTCCGAAACCCTTGACATTGTGAATATTACCAGTTGGTACTCTATAAAACTTATCGAATATAAATTTACGGACATCCCTTCCCAAACCTATTCCCTCATCCTTCACAATAATCTCCAGGCCTTTATCTACATTCCTTGTAAAAACAGTAATATGCGGTTTTTGCGGAGAGTATTTATTGGCATTATCTAACAGGTTATTAATTATGTTGGATAAATGTGTCTGGTCTCCATTTATAACTGGTGAAGAAGCATTTAAAAAGCCTTGAACGGATCCTTCTCTTGCCTCTACTTGCAGTGAAATATTTTCAATAGCTGCAAGAATAATGTCATGCATATTGATAGAAGACCATTTCAAATTAAAGTCCTTTTTATCTAAAAGAGCCATTTGTAGCACCTTCTCCACTTGTTTGTGCATACGAATATTTTCCTGCTTAATAATTCTTGAGAAACGCAGTATTTTATCTTCGTTTTTTAAGACGGAGGGATTATTTAGTGAATCAGCAGCTAAGGAAATGGTCGCAATAGGCGTTTTAAACTCATGGGTCATGTTGTTTATGAAATCCGTTTTCATCTCTGACAACTTCTTTTGAGTAAAAATAATATATAAAGTATATCCAAAGCAAACCAGAATAATACCAGCAAAAAATAGGGTTGCTGTCAGGGTTTTACCTAAAGATCTTAGAATAATAGCATTTTTATTGGGGAAAAATATTCTTAACTCACCAGGAACTGGACGCTCCCTTGGAAAAACATTAACTCTAAAAGCGGTATTCTCATCTCCGGTATTTACATATTCCGGTAAAACATTTTCTTTTTCCTCCTCATAATTAAACTTTTTGCCATCAAGAATGACAAAACTACCTTTTTCAAAACCATAGATTCCGTAATGATATCTATAGCTTGGAATTTGACTATTAATACCTCTAATGGCCAACTCCTCTTTAAGAATTCCATCAAGGTAATCCATTTTAATTCGATTCTCCAGATTTTTTTCTTTTTCCCTTGAACCAAAAGGATTGAAAGTAGGAACATTACTATTAGGGTATTTTTGGCTCATGGAAGAAAGGAAAAGGTCTTTTTCCTCATCGAGTTCCAATTTCTTAACCACTTCGTTCAGGGCACTAAAAACACTTTTTTCAAAGCGCTCAGTATTCACCAGCGTAGCTGATTGAATGAGGCGTATTTGTGACCATATCACCCCAACTATGGCAATAGCCATAAGCGCCAAAATTCCAAAAATGACTTTTTTATTCATATTCTACAATGTAAATCTAAGAATAAAACCGCCAGAAGCATCGGTTCTGGGAAATCCAGCTGAAGTTTTAGGTCTATTTTTCCTATAATCGAAAAAAGCCCTGAGGGAAAGTTGCCTGCTTATTTTGTATTCTGCTGAAGGAGAAAAGGTAAGTGAATAATTACCTCTGGTAGGTTCAATAATTCCCTGATCCAACAAATGATTAAAAGTTACATCATCTCTCATACTCAAATTGAAGGTAATATCTAAATCGTTACCTTGTGCTGCAGTATTTCTGCCTGCCGGATCATTATTCCCTAAAGGACCTGTAGATTTAGGGATTGGACGCCCCCCACCCTTTTTCTTGGAACCTGTTAGAAAAGGAATATCAAGATTTCTAAGTAGATAGCCAAAACCAATAACAAACTCCTTACTTCTGGTTTCTGAAAGTTGATTACTTACGAAACTCATTGCCAGTAAACGATTAACTTTATAATTTACATTAAGAGACATCCCATTTTTCAAAGTAGCATCTATAGCAATAAGTGGGGAAAATCCCTCTTGAATGGCCACCTCTGGAATCTCGAGCCTGGCATAAAAATTACCATTTAGTTCGTTTAAAGCCCCGGAACTTTGTGTCCTGATAAAATCGAGTCCCGAGTTGAACCTACTCACCGTAAGGGTAGATTTATAACCGTGCGTCAAGCTAAAATTCTGGAACAATTCACTGAATAAAGGGACTTTAGCTAATCCATTATACTGCAATCTCCAGTTAATATTGGGTAGTAACCCAAAAATATCCAATGGAATGGAGTTGGCATCAGCGCCGGTATAAGCCGCAATAAATGCGGGGATTAAAACATCTTGCTGCGTCCTGCCATACCCATAAGAATATCCATTTTTTGCTAAAGTAGTATCAGAATGTGTACCCTCACCCAAACGCATTGATACAGCTATTCTATTGGTTTCGAATTGTTTGAACAAATTTACAAGATCATCTTTATCCTGGTTAAACAGGGTTTTAAGCGCTGAATAACTCATCGTCATCGTTCCAATATCTTTTGGTATGGCATGCGAAAAAACCGTTGAATTATTCAGGGTTGTGTCTTTAAAGAACTGAGAATGGTTACTAGAGAAATTTTTATTAAACTCCAGTTCGATTCTAAATTCCTTGAAAGGTTCAACGGTCAGACGACCGTCATAATTTTCTGCTCTGGATTGAGCCACCTCTTGATTTAGAAAGACGCTGGAAGAAATCCATCCCTTTTTAGCTATTTCATTCAGCCAATCTGAGGCAGTATAATTTTCTGCTTCGCTTAGTTCACTGATTTTAGGTTGCAGTCCTGCTACAAAATCCCAACCCGGACCTTGAAAATCGGGTCCCATTCCCATTAATTTTGCGGCTGGCATAAATCCGGGAACCACGGTACTACTTTGCAAGGTGTAATTGAATCGTGCTCTTCTAAGCAATAAAAAAGGTCTTATCAACATCCTTTCTGCCATACTGGGCTCTGACCCTTTTTTTTCTTTTTCCTCTGGTTGCGCTGGTTCCTGATTTTGATCGTCGTCCTTATTTTTCTTAGATTTTGTGGCAGGCGCACCTCTATCTATTTTTCTTAAATAAGGAATTTTTCCATAGATAGATTCGAAATTAAAGTCAATGTTTGCTTGAATATTTTGGCTGTTTCGAATCTGATTTCCCAGACTATCTAAATTCAGAGCGGCTGCATTCCATCCATATTGACCTTGATATTGTACTCTGGAAGTAATCCAGTCCATAAAAGGAATGACTCTGAAAGGAAGGGTATAACCCAAAGTAAAGGAGTGTTGGTAAACTTTAGATCTACCTAATTGCTGAATATTACTCCAAATACTATCTTTTCTAATTTGTGCGGCTGTTTCAATATTATAATTTTCCAATAATCTGACCTCATCAGGTTCATCAATTACGGCAAAATTAGAGGCTGAGAAAGTAAACTTAATTGCCTTCGTCAAATCCCAGTTTACATTATATTCCCTATCCCAGGAAAAGCGTTTATTAAAGAAGGTATTGTATCTGTCTTCGAGGCCTGTAAACCGGTAACGCGTGGTATTAAACAATCTTGCCATTTGGGTACCGAAAGTAAATGAATTAGGGAGAGGATTGAAGTTTATTTCTGAAATCCATTTTAAGGCACTGCCTTTTAAATTTTTAAACGGTTGAATAAAGTCCCCTTTTCTTGAAAAAGCATAATTCAAAGAACCTGTTCGACGCAAACTTTCATCAAATTCAATAAGCGGGCTTCGTTTATCTGTTTTAGTAAATGCGTAATTAAAGGAAAAGTTAGAAATATCCCAGGGTGCGGGATTACCTGGCTGTCCGCTGGGCCCTCCTGTTCGTTCTTTCCGAATATTTGTAAAATTGTACCCTTGAATAGAATTTATTTCTCTGGAAAGTCTTTTTATAGAATCTCTATCTGCCAAAGAGGGAAAGGTTGGTAATTTATCTTTCATCCTGATATCCAAATCAAAAGGGTCGAATTCAGGGGTTGTGAAATTGGTTGAATATTGAGCGAAAAGAGGTAATTTAATACCCCAGGAAGCAGGAAGAAACTTATTTAGCTCAATAGATCCGGAAACATCAAAACCTGTAATAGCCTCCCTATTTCTTTGCAACACTCTTTGATCGATGGCACCAAAACCAATAGAGGCATAATTTCCTGCTAAACTGACATTTCCCAAATCAGCCAATTGCATGTCCAGGCGGCCGATAGCGGCTACACCCCCTCTTTCATCCAGACCAGTAAGCCTAAGTTCATTTACCCATAACTCAACATTTACAGGGCTTACCTGCCCACCATTTCTATTTCTCACCCCAATCATAGCAATTTTTGCCAATCCCAGGGAGGGATTACCTTTTATACTTATTCTGTGTTGCATTTCCGGATTTCCGACGGTGCCGGTGCCATCTACAATTTGGCCATATTCGTCAGTTAGAGAGAAGCCAGCATC
>JAJTER010000197.1 GCA_021299835.1 Saprospiraceae bacterium
ATCGGCCTCGTTCGTTTCTTGATAAACCTATGATCTTGCTCAACAATATTGTTGAGATATTTCTTTTGACGAACTTCAACCTGTTCATCTTCTGGAATGCCCTCATTGAAAGAAATCGGGATAGGGAGGCTCTTGCGAGCTTTCCCTCCCACACCACCGTACGTACGGGTCCGTATACGGCGGTTCGTATGGTTAACTGCGATATAGCGGCACATATCCCATCTGTTGCAGGAGTTTATTGTTCAAGTACTGGTGAACCGTTCTACTCTGGCTCACCCGCCATAAACCCTTTGAACTCCAGCATGTCATCCAGGCATCCTCGTGAGAGGCTCCAAGACTTTTCAGCGCTTTATATGTTCCCTTACCCTTGCCCCATTGCCGAAGTTGACAGCAGCGTAGGCGATGCCTAATCCAGCTATCTAAATCCCTCAACACCGTCGGTGTTTCAATGTGACCATAATACCCCAGCCATCCCCCCAGGTAACTGCGTAAATGCCTCAGCATATCGTTCATACTTATGCCCCGGTTCATCGCCGTTATCTGTCGAATGCGATCTTTCACCCCGTGCCAAGCTGGGGTAGTTTGCGAGAAGCTGCCGTGAGGTACAAAGTAGCGCCACTTTTGTGCCATATTTTATAATTTTCTGCCTTCATCTATCTTTTTTAAAGTTCCTATGTTTAAAATGTATTTGCAACACCGTATTTTCCTGGTATGGTTTTCTCTATTATGAATGGATATGACGCCTAAAATATTCCTACACCTATCGGTATAAGAACTTTTAAGATTGACAACTGAGATATGGGTTTTGGGTTCATGAAACAAAGGTGGACAGAAGAAGAGCTTGAAGGGTTTTGGACTCTTCATCCTGAAGAATTCAAGCTTTTGCAAAACAAGTCAGGAAAAACCAGGCTCAGCTTTGCATTTATGCTAAAGCATTTCCAGGTTTTCTGTCGCTTTCCAAATAATCAGGAGATCATACCCCAGTCAATTATATTACATATAGCTAAACAGATTGGGGTAATAGAACCAAATTTTATCAAAGGCAACTCGTTCAGTAGCAGCGTGGCTAAGGTACATAGCCAACAAATTAGGGATTTCTTGGGTTTTAGGCTTTCAACAGAGAAAGACATACCTCTTTTTATCAATTGGCTTGTTGAAAAAATCTTACCAGATGGAAAGGACTCCATTTCTTTCCTGAAAGAAAAATCTTATTCTTATTTTCAAGAGGCCAAAGTTGAGCCTTTCAGTCCTATGAAAATAGAGAGGCATATTCGCTCATCTTTAACAATTTTTGAAAAAAACCTTTTTCTAAAAATATTTAAATCCCTGGATCAAAACAAAAAAATGTCACTTCTTGATTTAGTGGCTGATCAAGACAAACAATCAGCAGATACTTACTATCTGCGCCATCTCAAGGAGGATGCTGGAAATGTAAGCCTGGAATCTATCATGGAAGAGGTAAAAAAAATAAACCGGATTGCCGAGATTGGCTTGCCATCATCTCTCTTTAAGGATATTCCCCATCGTATTCTTGAAAAATATAAAGCACGGATCATGTCTGAAAGGCCAAGCGAAATACGCGGCCACAAGGATCCTATAAGATATGCAACATTGGCTATATTTTGCTGCGTAAGAAGCCGGGAAATTATAGACAACCTGATTGATTTTCTCATTCAGGTTATCCATAAAATTGGCAAAAGGTCAGAAAACAAGGTTAATAAAAAAATTGTTGCGGAATTAAAAAAAGTATATGGAAAACAGGCCATTCTTGTTGATTTAGCCCGGGTAACGGTTAATAATCCTGACGGTATCATCAAGGAAGTCGTTTACCCTGTCGTCAAAGAACTTAAAAATCCTGAAAAAATATTTAGATAGCACAGCCATTTATTATCCGCTTAAGCAACGCATCCCCATCAAGGGGGTTATCAAACCGGGGTGGCAAGAAATTATCGTTGAAAAAATTGAGAAAAAAGGCAAAAGGAGTAAGGGGGGCCAACAAGAGCGAGTCAATAGAATTAGCTATGAAATTGCTGTTTTAAAAGCATTGAGGGAAAGACTTCGATGCAAGGAAATCTGGGTTGATGGCGCCAATAAATATCGCAACCCGGACGAAGATCTTCCGGCTGATTTTGAAGAGAACCGCGACGAACATTACCTGGCGCTGGACAAACCCAAAGAAGCAGAGGAGTTTATCGCAAAACTTCAACAAGAAATGAGGGATGCGCTTGTCATGTTTAACAATGGATTTCCCAAAAATACAAAAGTCAAAATTTTGCCAAAGAAAGGCGGATACATTAAACTGACCCCCTTGGATGAACAAACAGCGCCCCCTAATTTAGGGGCTATCAAGAAGCAGGTTTTTGAAAGATGGCCAACAATTGGGTTGCTCGATATTTTAAAGGAAACAAATTTTAGAACAGGGTTTACATCTGTTTTTTCAAGTACGGCGAGCCGGGAATACCTTGATCCAAATGAACTGACAAAACGCCTGTTACTTTGCATTTTTGCTTATGGCACCAACACCGGCCTCAAAAGAATCTCTGCCAGCAATCCAGAAATCACACACGAAGAGCTACGCCACATCCGCCGTCGGTACCTTACAAAAACCAACTTAAGGGGAGGCATTTCTGAGGTAATCAATGCCATTTTAAGGGAACGTGAAGAAAAGTATTTTGGGGAAGTAACGACGTCAATTGCAGGTGATTCCAAGAAGTTTGGCATTTGGGATCAAAACCTCCTAACCGAGTACCATATACGTTATGGCGGTAGGGGCGTTGTCATCTATTGGCATATTGATAGGAAATCAGCCCTCATTTTTTCTCAAATAAAAAGCTGCTCCTCCTCAGAGGTAGCATCCATGATAGAAGGGGTTTTACGGCATTGTACGGATATGGAGATTCAAAAGGGCTATGTTGACAGCCATGGCCAAAGCGCTGTCGGCTTTGCTTTTTCTTACATGCTTAGATTTGATCTTTTGCCTCGCATTAAGGCGATCCATAAAGAAAAACTCTACCGTCCGGAAACCGGCAAACCAGAGGATTATCCCTATCTGCAAAATATCCTGACAAGGCCTATCCGGTGGGACATAATCCTGGAACAATATGACCAAATCGTCAAATTTGCAACAGCCCTTTGCTTAGGTACGGCGGATGCAGAATCAATTTTGAGGCGTTTCACCAGCAACAACGCCCAACATCCGGTCTATCAAGTGCTGATGGAATTGGGAAAAGCCGTAAAAACCATCTTCCTATGCCGTTATTTGAACTCTGAAGAGCTTCGCCGGGAGATTCAAGAGGGGCTGAACGTCGTTGAATCCTCAAACAGCGTGAATGACTTTATTTTTTACGGAAAAGCCAGGGAAATCTCCACCAATCGACGAGAAGATCAGGAACTGTCCATGCTTTGCCTCCATCTTCTGCAAAATAGCCTGGTGTACATCAATACCCTGATGCTCCAATCCGTTCTTTCCCATCCCCAATGGGAAGGCAAACTGGAAAAAGAGGATAAGCGAGCCATTACGGCTCTATTCTATGAACATGTCAATCCCTATGGATTGATTCTCATCGACCTGAACCAACGGATTCCAATAGACAAGTTTGAGGCAGCCAATGACCAAAGAATCGCGAACGCCGCCTAGTAAAATGGCTAAGAAGCTCATAAAGTATTTAAGGCCAGAGCGTCCGGATTATAATTATTTGCGTGACCTGTTCCGCCATTTACGCAAAGAGCTTGATGTGCCAGTAACGACAAACTCAAAAAGGCTTCCTGTTATCCCAACGGAAGAGGAAATAAAGAAATATTATGAGGCAGTTTGGCAAGCGAAGAACATTGAACACATGGTGATGATAAAAACCCTTCTTTACACTGGCATTAGGGTCAGTGAGCTTATCAGGGTTAAGATTAGCGATGTTGACTTTGAGCGGTGTCAGATCCGTATCAACCAAGGAAAAGGGGGGAAAGATCGGGTTGTTCCGTTCCCAATGTCCTTCAGGGAAATCCTTTCGATGTATGTAACACAAATTCAGGGGAAAAAAGCTGTTCACCTTTTTGAATCCTCATGGAAGAAAGCTTACTCTGATCGGGGTATCCGTAAAATACTGATGAGATATACGCAAGCGGCAGGCATAGAAAGCTCCGTATCTCCTCATAAGCTAAGGCACTTCTTGCTTACATGGCTCAAGAAACAGGGGATAGACGATGCCTTGATCCAACCCTACTCAGGACATGAAAGCCGTCAATCACTTGAAATCTACTCTCGTCTCTCAATCAAGGAAGCACAGCAGGAATACAATGAAAACATTGGAAAATTTCCGGTTTGACGAGGAAAAATCTTTTTTTTCTGGTGTTTTTTGATATTTTATAAGGTTTTGATTTTAAACATTTATTTTTACTTTGTCCCTCACGGCAGCTTCTCGCACACTACCCCGGATAGGCGTTATGTTCAGAAAATTCTCCTAAGGCGTTTTTCGTATCATTCTGAATTATCCCTTTCAAAGGCACGCCTCATCAAAAAACTAACTGATACTTAATTGCAGATCCCTGTCCAGATTTCTGGATGAGGCTTAGATTCAAGAGTGTGGATAGATTGTAAATAACTGTCCGAACTGG
>JAJTER010000012.1 GCA_021299835.1 Saprospiraceae bacterium
AATAATATAATTATCAGGGTATTGCTCAAAATACTTTTTAAAAATATCCAGACCTACTACCATACATATTTCTTTAACATCTGATCCAATGCCATTTCAATCCTTTCGTCCTTAATATCCTGCATACTTAAATACAAAGAAAGAGGATCCACTACTGTATTATCGCTAACAATATTTAAAGGCTTGTATTTCCAAATCTCCAATGCATATTTTCCTTCAGTTGTATTTGCATTTAACAACTCATTACTTTTCTGTAATGCATAAAAATCTTCCTTCTCAATGGCACAATACTCTTGATTGCTTGGATTCAAGTTTGTAAAAGTTGACAAGGCACTGTTATTACTTTTAAGCAAGGTCAAACCTTTCGGTTTTTCATCTACGAATACCGTTTTAAGAACTGGATTGACAAATAGGTTATCCTTCTTTGTCTTTTCCCATAAAGCTTTTTTATCGTATCGAAACTGAATGAATTTTTCTTTTTCTCCAAACACATCAATCAATCCATGGCTTTTTAAATTACCCATGGCTTTGGTAATTGTCATTGGCGTATAACCAAATTTTTGCGCAATGTCCTTAAATGGATGTTCTTCAATTTTCCAATTCAAGTCACCACTTAGTATCTTATAGATTAAGAGCAACTGTGCTGAAGGCATCAAAAATTCCTTTTTGGTATTGTATCGAGGATAGCTTTCTTGTAAGTCAATCAATAAATCAGGCAAATACATTTGTTTTCCTGGTACAATAAAATTAATATGCTTTTCAATCAATCGTTTGCGATTATAGGCTTGGATGTTTTCTAGCACTACAACTACTATTTTATTTAATTGCTTATTGATTTGCTGAAGTTGCTTCTCTATTTGCAGGATGCTCAGACCTTCTTCGTTCTTTAATTCTGCAAATACCACATCCTTATCAATAAGATTTATGTTGTATAGATTGAATTTTTCAATTAGATACATGGGCAACTGACCCTGACTGCTCTTAGCCATTGGATTTGCTGTGACTGGTATGCCAAGCACTTCATCTAAATATTTCAGGACATTTTTCATTTTACAACATTAAATAAACCTATATTTGCACAATATACTTTACTAGTTTATTGTGCAAATATAGGTTTATTATATTGATTTACAAAATCATGACCTTATCCGTTTGGAAAAATTGATTTTCACGATACTGCACATACCCTAATTGATTGGTTACCATAAGAGTACTTCCGATTAAAAAGTCAGGAGTATTCCAATGGTGATGTCCGTAAGCCCAAAAAGAGATATTCGATGTTTCGATAAAATCATAAAGTTCCGTAGCGAAGGCTTCATTCAATGCATCCCCTTTGTACTTCGGTGGATAGTTTAAAAATGTAGGGCAATGATGAGAAAACACAACCAACTCATCGACATTAGATTGATTCACGGATTGTTTTATAAAATCCAAACAGTCGTGATGAAAAGCATTGTAATGTTCCGAAGTAAAATGCGAGCCATTGTGTTTTATTTGGTGAAAGTCATTCAAGCTTCTTTCAATCTGCCATTGATTCGCGACACTGATTTGGCTCCACAGGGTTGAAAACAGCATATTGACACCGCTATGAACTACCGAAGTATTATTCACCAAAGTCACATTATTTTTTATTCGTTCGTTCAATACGCCACTTTTGTCAGCTATATCAAAATGGTAATACTCATGATTACCAGGCAACCAATAGGTATGTTCAAAATGATCTGCTAGGAAATTAAAAAAATCATCCTGTTGACTCATAATAGCGAAAGGAACTATATCTCCTGCCAAAACCAATATATCTCCCACCGGTTGTAATGGATTGGCTTTAATGAATTTGCTGTTTTGAGGAAACTCCAAATGCAAATCAGAGGCATATTGAATTTTTAATTTCATACCGTACAAAGATCAACTTTAACTTTCATGAATGCAAAAAACATACCCGATATTTCCTCCTTTTAAGGACATTTAAAATTAAAAGATTGAAATAAAAACCTCTTTCTAATCCAGTAGATTGAATTAGCATTGCCTAAGGTACTTGATATCCGCTAGCTTTTGTAAAGGCTTACTTTTTATTAAGTTTTGAAAATCTCACAACTTGTCTTATATTTAACCTAATGTCTAATCAACTAAAAAATGAACTACACAATATCATTTCAGGAAAGCGGCAAGTTAAGTTTGGAACAACTATCCAAGCAATCGCCTGTTACCTTAGAAATGGCACGTAATCAGGTACAAAAGTTGAAAACTCAAAGCAAATCAGAGAACAAGAAACAAAGAAATTAGAAGATTTCATTTCTAAGGAATCCTTATTGATTCAGTCTATAGACTTTTCACAGTATGTAAGTGAAGGAGCACAACAAAGAGTCTATTTGAAAGAATCAAATCATGTCCTCAAATTAAACGATGCAATTTATTACACTTCATAGGCAGAATATTTTTATAATCTTTTATTTCACCACTTTTCTTTACCAATACAGCTTATGATTTAATAGGCTTCACAAAGGAAAATAATGTAACATTAACAGACCCTAAGATGATAGAAAATTCAATAGAAAATAACACCCATTTGCCACTGCTTCAATTTGCAACGCCCAAAGTAATGGCAGCATCAGAAATTTATATACCGGAAGGCAAGATTTTTAAAAAAATATTCTACATTAAAAAAGGTATCCTGAGAAATTTTTTTGTGACGAAATCTGGTGAAGAAAAAACGATTTTTTTTCGTTGGGAAGGGCAAATAGTTGCTATACCCGAATGTATTTTTGATAATCAACCAACCCGACAGACCTGGCAAGCTTTGGAAGATTGCGAATTAATGGAAATTGATTTTGATATGGTAGAAAAATTAAGTGAAAATAATATTTCCTTAATTAAAACGAGATTGGGATTAGCCCAAAAAATGTTACTGGAGGCTTTAAAACGGGTAGAAAGTTTTGTACTTGATAAGCCCGAGGAACGATACCAAAAACTGATTAGAGAAAAACCCGAAATAATTAAAAGAGTTGCAGATAAACATATTGCCTCTTTTATTGGCGTAACGCCTGTTTCACTTAGTCGTATCCGCAAGCGGTTAGCTTCGCAAAAAAAATAGTGAAATTATCTTTTGCTAATTTTTGTCTCCTTTATTAATTACATTTTTGCATCATCAATATACTTCAAATAATTTAGTGGTGCAAAAATCAATTTTACTTTTAGTTGCCATCAGTTTTAATACCATTTTGGTGGCTCAGAAATCCAATGATAATTTTTCAGGTAAGTGGAAAACTGAAGGAGACGTTATTATTGAAATTACTAAATCAGGATCTTCATTTAATGGAAAGCCATCCAATAAAAATGTTTTTATCCTCAAAGATTTAACCTTTACCAACGGCAAATGGATAGGTATTTTGACTAATCCTCAAAAAAATATAAGTGCCAATTGCGAGGCCTACCTGGAAGTTAACAGAATTAAATTTGTGGCAAAAAAGGGAATAATAAAAAAAGAAATATACTGGACAAAAGAAAATAAATCATGAAAAAAACGATAGCCTTACTCTGTTTTTGGCTGTTGTGCTTTTCTGTATTTTCTCAGGAAAATTCAACTTCAACAGACAAACCATCTTATTTTGCCTTATCCACAGGTTCAAGTATTCCCCTACAAAATTTTAAAAGTACGGATATTAAAAATGCTTATGCTGGTTTTGCCAAAAATGGCACAAAAAAAGACGTATTATGGGGTAAAGACTTTAATAATACTCCTTGGGGCGTTACAGGATTGTTCAGAATGCATAAAAACCCTTTAGATGAAGGAGCATTAGCATCAATGGCCAAAACGACCCATCCGTCTTTTGATTATAGCATATCTGCAAAAGAATGGAAATTATATACTTTGATGGCCGGTGCCTATTATCGAATTCCAGTTTCCAAAAAATTGACTATAATGCCCAAGGCAATGGTTGGTCTAGCCTATATTTATTCCCCTGAAATTAATGCTGATTTCAATAACAATTCCGCCACTGTAGCTACTTCTTTTATAGAATCTTCAAATAAATTAACTAACAGTTATCTGTTCAGCATAGGGCTGAAAAGTAATTTTTATAAACGAATTATTCTCCTATCCAATGTTGATGTACTTGGCGCATTTCCAACATTTAGTGCTGTGAAGACCACTTATGGAAATGGAACAACCACTTATGGAAATGGAACAACCATTTATAGAACAAAATCACCAACATTACTCACATTTAATTATGGAATCGGTATCGGTTACAAATTCTAAAAAACAAAAAAATGGCTATTAAACATATTTTTTATTTATCAACATTTCTAATATTATTTATTTTTCAATCTTGTGGTATAAAAACTGCAAAAGAAGCTGGACTACATTTTTCCACAGAAAAATCAAAATTGCCTGACACACTGAACTGGAAAAAAATAGGTTTTGCGAAAGAATTAATTAATACATTAGAATTGATAGTTGTAATTAGTGGTGGTACAAAACCAATTCCAATAGACAAGTGGGAAGATTTTGAACCATCTTTTCCCTACAAAAAAAACATAAATCGTCATTTGCTTTTTCAACAAACCGCATTTTATCGCTCTCCAAATACCGATGTAAATTGTAAAGGCGCTGAATGTATCAATGAGCGTGAGTATAAAAATTATTCCTGGGTAGAAATAGCAAAACCAATTTGTGTAGATTATGTAGGAGGTAAAACGGATATGCTCAAACCGGAAAAAGGACATTTGGTAATAAAGACAATTCAAAAATGTCAAACGGTATTATTTACTGATAGTATTTTTCAATTGTCGGATAATAAAGGAAATTATTACGTAATGCATGCAACCGAAAATGGAAAAGTTGACACAACGGTAAGCTTACCAAGGGGTTGGACATTAAAAAAAATGATACTGAAAGAGCCGTTAATTATTTCACCCTTTGGCGGTGGTAATGAATGTTATTACAATATTGTAGGAGATAATTTAGGCCAAGGTTATCATCAATATATTTTTGCAGGCAAATATTATCCAACCAATGAAAAATAGCTTATCCATACTTCTTTTTTTAACATTGGGTTGCAAACAACTTCCCGATTATACTTTATCAAAAGAAAATCCGGAAATCAATAAATCAAGAAAAGCAACCATTCTTTCTGCCTTTTTCGGATTGGATAATGCAATGCTCCTAAAATCAATGGGTATTTGGTCTAAAGCACCGGGAAAAGACGGAATGCCGTTGGTTTTTTCACACGAAATAGACCCTGCTACCTTAAATCAACAGGTATTTAAAATAACTACTCAAAAAGGCAACAAGTTAAATGTTGCATTTGCCACTTTTAAACCTGCCATTGAAGCGTTTGAATTAAGGACCATTTTACTTGTTGGTAAATTTGGAAATGCACCAGATAATGAACCTAATGAAGTTGAAATTATTGGTGACTTAAAAACGAGAGATGGTCAAAATTTAAAGGGGCAAAAGATAATGGTAACCCCTTTGAAAGATGGTCCGTTTATTAGTTATGCTGAATATTTTTCGTTAGCCAATGATTATCCTTTCATAGAAAAAGGGGCAGGTTGCGATTGCCCAAAAACTGAAACAAAAACAATTGTCAGAACAGTTTGGGCAGGCGGTGTAAAAGCGCTGAATGGAAAAGAATTAGGTAAAAGTGAACTTACCTCTTTTACCATTTCAATCATACAAAATGCAGACACTATTGAGGTTCATCCATTTCTTATTGCTGACATTGATGATAATGACAATAACATTGACCTATGCATTAAAGAAGAAGGCACACCCATTTTAGTCGAAGTAAAGGGAAATATTGCTATTGACCCAAGAGGAGACAAAAACTCAAATACAAAATTGAAAATAATTGGACGATGGAAATAAAATCGGCAACTACCTGTATACCAGTCGCCACTTTGCTCCAGATTACATGGTCAATTTCCCCAGGTTATGAATTAAATAATTTATCTTTATTTTATAACTCAAATGAAACAATCCTTCGCTAGTACATACCAAAAAGAGTGGCAACGCTAAAAAAAACTTGTTTTGAGTATTATGAATTTATTCGTAAATTCGATTTTATATTTAAGCATAATGCAACAAAGGATATATTTTGACACCTCAGTTTTCGGTGGTGCATTCGACCTAGAATTTGACGAGCCAACTTTACAGCTTTTCAAACAGAACTTGTGAAAGCTCCAAAAAACGTTAGAGATTACTTTAAATCATTACCAATGAAATACTTAGAAAGGGTTGAAGTTGATAATGATATTTTAACTTTAGCGACTAAATACATTGAGGAAAAAGTGGTTGAACAAACTAGTTTCGACGATTGTATTCACATTGCAACTGCCACTATTCATAAAGCAGACATTTTAGCAAGTTGGAATTTTAAACACATTGTTAATATTTATAGAATTCGTGGTTACAACTCCATTAACTTACGAATGAATTATCCATCTCTCGAAATCCGTTCACCAAAGGAAATTACTGAATATGAAGACTAAAAAAGAAATCAAAGAAAAAGAGTTTGACACAGTTACAACTTTTAGAAAAATTAAAGAACAAATATCAAACGACTTGACAGGTAAATCTTTCGAACAAATTAAAGAATATTTACGAGTAAATAGTTTGAAAATTAACTCCAATTAGCGCAGCTACTAACAGCGTGCAAGATCTATAACTATGTCGGATGATAAGCGTAGTAAATAGCCTTAAAAAGACCAATTAAGCGTTGGTTTGGAAGCTGGAAATTTATAACTGAAGATTATTGTTAATATTAATTCCGGTTCTTGGTCTTTCCTATTTTTCTTTTTAAAACCAACTAAGAAATTTCACCAAAATTGACGAAGAACCTCATATTCCCGGAATAGGTGGCATAATGGCGACCGGATTATCCAATAAGATAAATGATGTTTATTCATACAAAAAAATTAGGTACAAATTAGGTACAAAAGCATGACTAGTAAAGGGTACTTAATGTGAATTTATACAATAAATTACCATATAAACAATATGTAACTAATTGATTTTAAACATTTAATTATCATTAGTGGTATTTTGTTAATCACCATCACTTTCCAATACAGAATCTCCCAAATATATTTCCAAGCAAGTCATCTGTACTAATTTCTCCGGTTATTTCTCCTAACCAATGGATGGCCGCGCGGATATCCATGGCTAAAAAATCACCCGTTATTCCTTCCGAAAGACCACTCGATACGGCTTCCATATTTTCCCTGACTTTTATCAGGGATTCATAATGTCGGGCATTTGTTATAACCGTGCCATCCATATTTACCCTCTCCCCTAACGCCGTTTTCAATATGCTGGTTTTCAAATGACTGATATTCATCTCATTTTTTGCCGATATGGGTATCCAGGATTTTGCCGACAATTTAAATCGCTCCTGGATGGCCTCATCTGGAAAATATTGCTCAAAAGTTGTATATGGATTCAAGTCCATTTTATTGGCAATCAAAAGAATGTGTTTTCCGGAAGTCATCCATTTTTCTAAATCTTCCTGAACCTGCTGTGGCGATGTTTGAATGACATCAAATACATAAAGTAAAATAGCAGCCTGTGCCACTTTTTCCAGCGTTTTTTCAATGCCAATAGCCTCTATGCTGTCCTGGGCATCGCGAAGTCCCGCCGTATCAATAAACCGAAATCGAATGCCATCTATGACCATTTCCTCTTCTATGGTATCTCTGGTAGTTCCCGCAATATCACTTACAATGGCTCTGGATTCATTCAACAGGGCGTTTAACAGCGTCGATTTACCTGCATTTGGCCGTCCGGCAATGACCGTATTGATCCCCTGCTTTACTGCATTTCCGAAGGAAAAACTGTCTATTAACTTTTGAACTAAGCCATGTATCTGGTCCACCAGATTACTCAATGCCTTCCTGTCGGCAAAGGCCACATCTTCCTCCCCAAAATCGAGTTCAAGCTCAATTAAACTGGCAAAATCTAATAATTGTTGACGTAAACCACTGATTTCCTTTGAAATGCCTCCTCTCATTTGTTGCATAGCAAACTGATGTTCCCCAGCCGATGAAGCGGCGATAAGATCTCCCACTGCTTCAGCCTGACTGAGATCTAATTTACCATTCAGATAAGCGCGCATAGTAAATTCACCTGGCTTGGCAAATCTGGCACCATTTCTGATCATCAATTGTAAAATCTGATCAATGATATAGGGTGAACCATGACAGGAAAATTCTATGATATCCTCCCCGGTGTAGGAATTGGGTCCCTTGAAAATAAAGGCAAGAACCTCATCTAATATTTGTCCGTCCTCCGTCCTTATGGTTCCAAAGTGAATGGTATGACTCTCCTGATTGGATAAATTTTTCCCCTTAAACACCCGATTCGCTACCTGATAGGTACCTAATCCTGATAATCTGATGACTCCAATGGCGCCGACACCCGTTGGAGTAGCCAGCGCTACGATGGTTTCCTGCATTTTATGTTCTGTGGACAAAGCTTAAATTTTAGGTCAAAGGTAAAAAAGTCAATTGGTTTCCGTATTTTGGAACATTATATAAAAGCGTTAATCTTTCATTATGTTCACCTACTTACCCAATGTTAAAGGCATTACCTGTCTTTTTATTTTATCTGCTTTTTTTACTGCTGCTTATGCTCAGGAAGATCCATTTCAAGTAAAAGCCGATAAATTAGCCCATAAATATATCCTTACGGATGGTCATGTTGATTTGCCCTACCGACTAAAAGTTACCAATTTCAGATTGGAAAGAGAATATTTAGGCATCCCTGTTTCAACTGAAAATGGCGATTTTGACTATGAAAGAGCCAAAAAAGGCGGCCTCGATGCTCCTTTTATGAGTATTTATATTCCTTCAACCTACCAGGAAACAGAGGGGGCAGCTAAGTTATTGGCAGACACGCTAATCAATATGATTGAGGGTATTGCGAAAGCTCATCCCGATAAATTTGCCATGGCTTACAGTCCAGAGGATGTGAAAATGCAATTCAAAAAAGGACTCATTTCCCTTCCTTTAGGTATGGAAAATGGTGCCCCAATTGGTGATGATTTAAAGAATGTTGCTTATTTCAAAAAAAGAGGCATCAGTTATATTACCTTGACTCATGGAAAGGATAATCTCATTAGCGATTCTTCTTATGACACTACCCGGACCTGGAAGGGTTTAAGCCCTTTTGGAAATGAGGTAGTTGCCGAAATGAATAGGGTTGGTATCATGATTGATATTTCGCATGTATCAGACCAGACGTTTTATCAGGTGATGAAACTTACTAAAGTTCCTGTCATCGCATCGCATTCCTCCTGCCGGAAATTCACACCCGGTTTTGAAAGAAATATGGACGATGATATGATAAAAGCATTAGGCAAAAATGGTGGCGTTATACAGATCAATTTTGGCTCTACTTTTTTGGATGGAAAAGTTCAGGAATACCAGAATAAAAAGAGGGAAGAGTTAATGTTGTTATTAGAAAAACAAGGCTTAAAAAATAGGGACGAAGCGGCTAAACCGGTCATTGCCGCATTCCAAAAAGCTAATCCGACCTTGTATGCCGATGTAAAAACCGTTGCCGATCATATTGACCATGTCGTGGCTCTTGCCGGCATCAATCATGTTGGCCTTGGATCTGACTTTGATGGCGTGGGCGATTCCCTTCCCACTGGTCTGAAAGATGTATCACAATATCCAAATCTTATCGCTGAACTCCTGAGAAGAGATTATTCCAATGAGGATATTGCCAAAATATGCTACAAAAATGTTTTCCGGGTTTGGAAAGCTGTACAATCTTTTGCTACAAGTAAATAATAGTCTGAATACCGATAACCCTACTTCTAAATTTCAAGGTAGGGTTATCGGTTTGTAACGCATTTATCGATTTGCTCCAGGAAAGCATCATTCCCCATCGCTCATTAAATTGCACGGTGCAAGCTGCGAGAAAAGAAAGGTGATTATTTCCGAAAGAATAAAATTTAGTTACATCATATCCTGCAATATCTTTTATTGCATAATTTACTAGCCGCTGGTAAACAAGGCCAGATCCCACCTTAAACTTCCACTCTGTAAATTGCACTAATACAGGCACTTCCACTTGATTCAGTCTTATTTTATGTATTACAGCCCCTGGGGAATCAGTCAATTGTCTGCGGCTTCCCGATTGACTGAAAGCCATTTCCATAGCTATGGACCAACGATCATTGATACGACTATCCAGATGCAACCCTCCTCTTAATCCAGGCTGATTAAATCCACTCAGTAAATCTCCATCAATCTGTGCCAATGTTAAGCCCGACACAATAGCGCCTTTAAATTGTTGTGCTTCTGATTTTATACAAAAAAGGAAAACACCTAAATAAACAAGAATAATATTTTTCATGCTATATTTTTACGACCTTTATACCATTAAATGAAGTCTTGACACATTAAGCATATTGGTAAAGGTATGATTAAATTTACTAAACATTTTCTAAAAAAACTGGAGGATTTACTTTCTGAACTTGGCTTTGTCCTGCGTTACGAAAAGGGGAATTTTCAGTCCGGCTATTGTCTGGTTGAACATCGAAATATCTTAGTGGTTAATAAATTTTTTGATACTGAAAATAGAATTCAGGTAATAATCGAAATTATTCAGCAGCAGGATAACCTGAATGATAGTTTGTTAGCGCCTAAAAGCAAAGCGCTATTAAAAAATATAAAAACAGGTAAATTAGAAAATTTAACCGCAGAGGAGGAAATTGAAAACAAACAAACTGAAGAAACAAAAAATTGAAAATCAGGTTATTAGGAACGGGAACAAGTCAGGGTGTACCTATTTTAGGTTGTGATTGTAAAGTATGCCTTTCATCGGACAGCAATGATAAACGCTTGCGTACCTCCGCACTCGTTTCTGAAAATAACCACCATTTAGTTATAGATTGCGGGCCAGATTTCAGGCAACAAATGCTGGCTGCTCAAGTTCATACATTAGATAGCATTCTCCTAACCCATGAGCATAATGATCATATCATTGGCTTGGATGACATTCGTCCTTATAATTTCAGATCGGGAAAACCGATGGATATTTATGGAAAGGAAGAGGTTTTAACCGAACTATCCATGCGATTTCCTTATGTTTTTAACACTTTAAATAAATATCCTGGCGCACCTGAGGTAAAGAAAAACATCATCACAAAAAATGTACCTTTCCAATGGGGGGAGAAATACATTTTACCTATTGAAGTGATGCACGGAACATTACCTGTTCTCGCATTTAGGTTTGGGAGCCTCGCTTATGTCACCGATGTAAATTATATTTCTCCAGCATCAATGCGTCAATTGGAAGATTTAGACTACCTGATTTTAGGTGTCCTACAACCTCATTCCCATTATTCTCATTTCAATGTAGAAGAAGGTTTACAGGTTATCGAAACACTAAAGCCTAAAAAAGCTATTCTTATACATTGTAATCATAAAATTGGTTTGTCCACCGAATTCAATAAATTACTGCCTGAAAATGTACGGGTGGGATATGATGGACAAATAATAGAAGCAAATTGGTGATAATTATTTGACAACGTTTATTTTTTTACCTATATTTGATTAACTATCAAATTATCCAATATGTCTAAAATAGATTATATTACCATAGCCGTCGTAGTCATTTGTATTTCTCTCCTGGGTTTAGTTTTTTGGAAAGTGGCAGATTTAAACTGGGCGGAAGAAAACATTCAGGAAACAGAAGAATCCGTCCAGGTGGCTGATGAGGAAGAAGAAGCCGCGCCATTTTTGGATGAAAACTATGATGTGACCGATTTTGTTGCGGAGGACTCAACGACTGATCCTATTGAAACCACTCCAGTTGTTGTTCCAAAGGAAGAAAAAATAAAAGAAAAAGTCATTATAAAGGAGCCTGTCATAGAGACTAAGCCAGTAAAAGCAGCAGAAAAAGTGGAGACTGTTTCGCCTGTTAATACAATCAAAGAGGAGTATTTAGTCTGGGGAGGCTCATTCTTAACTCGATTAGGGGCTGAGGAGGAACAAGCGAAATTCAAAAAATTAGGCTACAATAAAGCCGAAATTTCCCTTTTTGACAAAGGTAAATATGCCGTCGTCATAGTAGGAAGGTATCCAACACAAGCACAAGCTCAGGCTTTGGTTAATGAATTAAAGTCAAAACATAATATTTCTGCTATTGCCAAGAAGAAAAAATTATAAATCAGGACGGTAGGTTAGTTAATTTTTTAATGTCAAGAATGATGATTGTTCCTTCAGTGATATCAATGTAGCCGTCATTTTTAAACTCTGTTAACATTCTGATTACACTCTCTTTTGCCGTCCCAACAATACGTGCCAAATCCTCCCTCAGTACCTGAAACGATTTATTATCCTCCTTTTGGCTCAATAATATAAGCGCATCTGCTACTCTTTTCCTTACCGAGTTATAAGCAAGATTCAATAATTGTTCTTCCTTCTCCGTGATATTATTCGCTAACATTTTAATCATTTGGGAAGAAACATCTCTATTGGCCTGAATAAGTGCCAAAAAATCATCTTTAGGAATAAGCACAATATCCGTATCTTCCATAGCTGCAGCTGTTTCTGCATGAGCAGTACTTTTTAGTAAATCGACATAACCTAAAAAATCACCCTCTTTGAGTAGTTCAATAATATATTCTTTACCTTGATCATGCGTTTTAAAGGTTTTAACCTTGCCTGAACGAATGAAGTATAAAAAGCGAGGATTATCCCCTTCTTCAAAAATGATATCTCTTTTTTTAAAGTGTTTTACTTTTTTATCATTCGATAAATTTTTTAATGCTTCAAAACCTTTAGCTTCATTAATAAAGGCTCTCAAGCCATTTTCTGACCTATCAAAATCTTTCCTTAGTAATTTGGTCTTTCTAAGCCTTGTTTCGATGACAGATAATAATTCATCTTTATAAAAAGGCTTGGTAACATAATCATCGGCGCCAAGATTCATGCCCCTTCTAAAGTCAGATCTTTCAGCTTTTGCCGTTAAAAAAACAAAAGGAATACCGGAGGTATCAGGCCTTTTACCTAAAATATTAAGTACACCGAACCCGTCTAATTTCGGCATCATGACATCGCATAAAATAAGATCAGGAGCTTGCGTTTGGGCTATTTCAACGCCTTTTAACCCATCTTCAGCTGCTAAGACACTAAAATTAGATAACTCAAGAATTTCAATCAGATTTTCTCTAACATCTTGGTTATCTTCAATGACCAATATTTTAATGGATTGATTCGTTGACATATCTTAATTTTTTAAATTAGTGAAATACGCGGCAATGAGATTTTAAAAAATGTACCTATACCCAATTGACTTTCAAAATGAATGGAACCCTCCATCAGTTCCAAATACCTTTTAACAATGGTTAAACCCAGGCCTGTTCCTTGAATATTCTCCACATTGTGGGCTCTGAAAAATCGGGTAAACAAGTGTTCCTGCTCTTCCGATGGGATACCAATTCCTTCATCCCGAATAGTAAAATACAGCCATTTTTCATCCATATAAAAGTCAAAATAGATAGACTTATCTTGTTCTGAATATTTAATGGCATTTGAAAATAAGTTGAGTAAAATATTTTTGAGTAATTTATTATCTAAAAATAAAACGGTATGTAGATTATCCTTGGGTGAAATAACTTTTTGTCCTGGCTTAAGAATAGGCAGAATATCCTCTAATAAATCATTACAAAAATCATTGAATATAAATTCAACAGGTTGCGATAAAACTTTACCTTCTTCGAGTTTACTCAATGAAAGGAAATCATTAAGAATACTAGTTAAATTATTTACTGCGGAACGGATTCTAACAATATGTTTCTCTCTTTTTTGATCTTGTCCTCCGTCATTATAAGCTTCTATAAGTTCAGCTGAGGAGAGAATCGTACTTAAAGGTGTTCTGAATTCATGAGAAGCCATAGAAACGAATCGAGATTTTAAATGATTCAATTCCTTCTCTCTTTCATACGCTTTCCTAAGGGCCTTTTCCTTTTCACGGAGGGCATCTTCGGCACTTTTTCTCTCCTGGATTTCAAATTCCAGCTTTTTATTTATATTCAGCAGTTGGTTAATCGCGGCAGCTAATTCCTCTGTACGTCTTGAAACCCGCTTTTCCAATTCCGTATTCATGCTCAGAATCCTCTGTTCTGCTTCCCTTAGATCGGAAATATCGATACCTGAACAAATCAAACCAATGACGTCACCGTTTGAGCCTGTCAATAAGCTATTTTTCCAAGCATATTGTTTGACCTCTCCATTTACATTTATAGCTGCAGTTTCAAAAGAATCCAGCAAAAGAATATTTCCCGACATCATCTCCACCAGAGCCAATTGAAGTGGTACAGTTTCAGCAGGAGGAAGTATGAGACTAAACCAATACTGGGTAATGACATCCTCGTGTTTTAAACCCACGAAGGATAAACCCTTTTGATTAAGATTAATGATTTTGGTTTGGCGATCTAAAACCACATTAATCGTATTGGCTACATCGAAATACATTTCGATTTTTTCTTTAGCGGAAATTAGTTCCTTTTCAATTTGCTTTTGTTCTGTCAAATCGTGAACAATGCCCGTATAAAGTGATCTATCAGGCAAACGAACTTCGCTAATACTCAGATAACAAGGGAATACGGTATTATTTTTTCTTTTTCCTTCTACTTCCCTTCCAATACCAATAATCTTTTTTTCCCCTGTTCTATGATAATTCTGAAGATACCCATCATGCTTTTCACTGTATCTCCCCGGCATTAACATATTGATATTTCTACCAATTAATTCATCTATATGATAACCAAATAGTTCTGACGCAGCATTATTAACCTTTAGAATTATACCAAGCTGATCAATAATAATGATACCATCTGTTGCGGTTTGAATAACCGCAGCAAGCTGAAGAGAAGCAATATCCTGATGGTCCATTTTATTTTCCATAAATCCTTATAAAGAGCTAGATTTTCAAAAATCAGGGAGTCGATTGATAAATATCATTCTTCCGTTAAAAAAAACACATCAATTTCACCCTATTATTAAGGCCATAAAGAAACGACTTATTAGAATGAAAAAATCAAATTTTAGATAAAATGCCAGCTATCCATAAAGTAAAGTTATTAGGTATCGGTGCATCCAAGGACAAAGCTTTGCGGGAGCTTGTTGATCAGGCTATGTCCGTTTTAAACATTCATTGGCCCATTGAGGAAATAAAAGATATAAATCTTCTTATTCATTATGGCATAACTGGAATTCCTGCTTTAATCATTGATGATAATGTAATATTTCAAGTCAATGTACCCTGCTATTCTGAATTGCTTCAGGTTTTTAAGGAATTCATCACAAAAGAAAATGAGCAAAAGCTTTACATTAGCAAAATCCCAAAATAGGTCTGTCTATCTGAAAGGTAATCTGTTTGCTAACACTTTTATGCAATAAATCACCTATAAATCCTCTTGTTGGCAGATAAAGTGCTAAAATAGCTGGTTCATTGGCCTTCAAAAACTGAAAAATACCATCGACAACCTCCTCATTTGAAATCTGATGAATCTGCCCTAATCCTTCAAAACTAGTTTTACTCGAGCTTACCGAATGATTATCATCATTTGGCTTTACTACATGAATAAACTCAATTTGAGTTCGTAGATAGGTAGAAAAATCTTTTAATTTTACCAAAACGGTATCTTCGCCCTCTTCAAAATTAGTGGCATAAATCATTTTAAACCATTTGTTGAAAGTAGCTTCCTTTGGAATTACCAAAACGGGACAAGGCGAATGCCTTAACACATGAGTAGTAATACTCCCCAGCCATTTCTCCAATCTGTTGCGTTCCCCTTGGGTGGCCATGATGATTAAATCATAACTCTCTGCTAATTTATCAATTTCATAACTTATATCTATACCATATTGCAAGCCCGATTGCCCCAAAAGACCTTGAGGAATATCTTTTACAAAATGCGACATTTGTACTTCCAGACCCTCGCGCTTTTCTTTTATCATCTCCTCCAAATAGATGGGAGGTAAATTGGCAGCATCTACCGAAGCCAACTGATACACCGTCCAAACGTCAATAACAGCACCAAATTCCTTAGCAAAATCAACAGCATATCGAAGCGCGTGCTGAGAAACTTCCGAGAAATCGGTAGGGAAAAGTATTTTCTTCATAGGTAAATTTTAAAAAATGGGTTTCAAAAGTAATGTGAACAAAACTAACCCAGCTGTCATGGAAATTAAATGACAAAAATCACCCTGAATAAGTAATAAATATTTTATGGATACTATTTTCACCAAGACAAAACCACCTGAACAGGTTGATGATCAGAGGGATATCTCTTTTCAAAAGAATCGGTTAAAACACCATATTTTTCGATATTAAAATACTTTCCCAAAAATATATAATCAATCCGCCTATTCAACTCAGCATTCCAATTAAAACTGTTAAAGGTACCTACCGGCCCATAAGGTGCTTGTTTTGAGTGGGTGAAACTGTCTCTGTACCCCACATCGTTTAAAATTTTAACCGCATCGGATTCAGGCAAAGAATTAAAATCACCCATGATAATAACAGGTAAACCTTTACTAATTTCCGTTGTCTTTTGGTGCATTAACTTGGCTGATTCCAATCTGGCAACAACTCCTTCATGATCAAAATGAGCATTAAAAACATAGAATAATTTACCATTTTGCTTATCCTTACATTTTGCCCAGGTACAAATACGTTTGCAACATTTGGCGTCCCAACCCATCGTTGGTTCGCCTGGTGTGGTACTTAACCAAAAATTACCCGATTGAATAACCTCTACTCTACTCTTCTTATAAAATAAGGCTGAAAATTCACCTGCCAGCTTACCATCATCCCGACCTACACCGATCCAGCCATATTCAGACAAGGCTTCCAAATCTTGTATTTGATTATATAAAACCTCCTGCGTACCAAATATATCCCAATCATGAAATTGAATTAAGCCTTTGACTAAGTTCACTCTATTGGGCCAGGCGTTTATGCCGTCCTGAGGATTATTATAACGTAAATTGTAGGTCGCCACAATAAGTTTATTTGACTTTTGTGCGACCATCATTTCTTGAAAGCCTATAAAAAGAAACAAGGCAATGAAGCATTTATTATACATAGTTTAGGATTTTAATGTAAAATGATTTGATTTAATACATAGGTTCCAGGGTAAAGCCAGCCTGACGAAGCAATGATATTACTCCCATTTCACCAGGCAGATGACCAGCCCCGACGGCAAATAAAGTAGGCTTATTCCTCATTAATTCAATGATAGGAGCCACCCATCTTTTATTTCTTCTGAACAATAATAAATCCTTAAATTGATCCATTCCAGCGTCATCCTGCATCATTCTCTCCATTTCCTGAATATCCTGTTTTTTATAAATACCAGCCAACTCGTCCATCATAGAAACGCCGGAATCTTTTTGAATTATTTGCTCCAACAACATTTCCGCTTGTACGCGGTAAGGAATACTATCGAAAATACTCATCTGAAAAGCGATGGTTTCCAGGCCTTTAATCTCCAGATTTTTATTTTGAGCCAAGGTCAAAAATTCCATTTCATAGGACTTCAAATCACCATTACTCATTCCCATTCCATCGGGATCCAAACTGGAAAGAAGCATGGGTTTTAATTTTTCAAGTATCTGAAAAGGAAGGCCCATATCGTTAAAATGTGAAGACACTTTATTATATTCTTCCTTAGTATAAAGCATGGAAAGTGTCGTATCGTTCCTCATAAAACCTTGCATCATCAGAGGCATAAGTTGAGAAATATCATCCATGGCAGATAAATCGACTTCAAAAACCATAGATTTTACGTTACCTATAGCCTTTTCAACCGATGGAAGAAGAAAATAATCCTTTTTACCTATTAAGTGGATCGTCCCATAGAGATAGGAATCAGCTGGTAAAGTTCTTCCACTAATCTTCCAAAGCAGTGATTTTTCACTAGGTGCCTGACCCAGTAATTGAAATTGAATGAACAGGAGAGATAAAAGAGGAAAACAACGAAGGAACATAGGACTCATTTTAAGCTTTAATGATGAACATCAAATTCTTGTAATATACTAAATAAAACGAGATGAATGTCTAAAAAAGTCAAAATGGAAATATCTGGTCTGAATTTTTTAAACAAGGGCATGGTTAACAAATTTTCAGGTGCCGCGACAGCTACAAACACATCATTTTCAACAAAAGAAAAAAAGAGAGCCCTTCCCGTTTTTTTATAAAATCTAATCATAAGGTCTTTAATATCCTCTGATAAAATAGACGACGCAGAGGTATCAGGTGAGGCGTAAGTAGCAAAAGATTCTCTAAAAAGGGCATTACTTAGCTCGTCGTCTTTATTTTCTGCACCTAACCAGGTGAATTTTCTGATAGCTTTATATACCTCTTGTTTTTCTTTACGACTCCAGATAATAGCCGCACCTGAAGTTTTAAAGGGTAATTTACCATGGATAAAAAAACCATTAAATTGCGGTTTTAACTGACCATCGATATTTGAAGTCACCAATACACGAAGCTTACTTAATGAGAAGGAAACCTCCCCTATATTCCCCGTCATTAATCCGTTTCCTTCATAATTCGTTGCATTTTCAGAAAAAAAACCACTTTCCACGTATAATTTACTATCTAAACATTGATCTCCACGAAAAGATAAGTTCATTATTTCAGGCGTCTGCATAAAATATTTCATCATCAATGAAGTCAAAGAATACTGACAAGCCAGCTTAAAATTTAACCACATAGTAGCAACGTAGTAAAAACCATATAAACTAACACCTATAAACAAAAGGGTGAGAACAAAAAGACCTAAGAATACTTGGAGAAGAAGCCCCAAAATAAAAACTCCACATAAAATGCCCAGCAGGCGAATGATATGAAAACGATGTTTATTGAGTTGAGATAAAACAGGAACCATTTCATCTTGATAAAATATTTGAAATTGAGCGCCTGAAAATGGAATCATAATATGGTCAAATTAATAGCCAAAATTCAAATCTGCAATGAGAGAAATATCCTTTACCTCCTTTTCAAACCATTTTAATGGCGCACTATTTTTGTCCCCTGTACTGGTATCACATTTAAAAAAAACATAATATAACTGTAAATCCTCCCCTAACAAAGTAAGCAGCTGGTCTAATCTGGCCTGCCCTTGAATAGGCTGTTGATAAGGATAGGTCATTCTCCAGATATAATATGCCTCGTCATGCCAGGTAATAATTTTTAACAAAGAAGGATTTGCACCTCTTTCTTCCATAAACTGAGCGGCGAGAATACTATGGTGTTTACTCCAATCACGGGGAGATCCCTTTGGTTCAATATATTTAAAAGTGTCATGAATAATAGCTACTACTCTTAGGAGAGCGCGATGCTCAAAAGAGAGGTTAACTTTGTCAATATTATCGAGAACCTCTCTTACATGTTTATAAACTTCCCCTTCTGGATGACCATAGCGGGGCAAGCCCCAACGGAGACCAGCCTGCACTTCTGGAATAGCCAAAAGGTCTGCTTCTTCCTTATTTTCAGGTTTTAAAATATCCAGTAAATCAAGATAGAATGATGTCATAAACAGAGGTAAAGTGTCCCAATATAAACTAAAAAAAAAGAACTTTAGGAAGATTGAATGGGTATGTTTGTTTTCACAAACGAAATAAATGTTTATCTGTCATAAATACAAACGGAACATGAATAAAAAGAGTTTTTTAAGGACTTTATTTACTACGCTCAAAGATTTACAATCTTTATTCTTCCCACCTATTTGTTTGGCTTGTAAGGGTCCGGTAGCTGGTGAAGATACCTTAATGTGCGCTACCTGCCAAGCCAATTTACCCTTTACCACCCATCATCTGCAAAAAGATAATCTTATGGAACAGCGATTTTGGGGCAGGATAAATATAGAGAGAGCCACGGCATTTTTACAATTTCAAAAAGGGGGAAGCGTTCAAAACCTACTTCATTTTTTAAAATATGAACATCGGGAAGATCTTGGGATATACTTGGGTAACTGGTATGGAAGGGAATTGAACGAAAGTGACATATATAAAAATATAGATTACGTAATTCCAGTGCCCATACATAGGCAAAGACTAAAAAAGAGAGGTTACAATCAGATAGAACAATTTTCCCGTTGCATATCCTTACAAATTGGAAAAGAGTATCGGGGTGATTTATTAAAGAGAGTAAAAAACAGCAGTACTCAAATAAACCGGAGTAAGGAACAGCGATTTTCCCACTTAGAGCGGGCATTTTCCTGGAAAACGCCTGGCGTTTTGGAAGGAAAACATATACTTATCATAGATGACATTATGACAACAGGCGCTACGTTTGAAGCCTGTTGCTACCCCCTGAAAAACATAAATGGGTTAAAAATAAGTATATGTACCCTTGCCATTGCAGAATAATCAGGAAACTAAGGTTCCCACCTTTTCTCCGTGAATAATCTTAGTCAAGTTATCAGGATTAATGATATCAAAAACGATAATAGGGAGATTATTTTCCTGACAGAGCGTAAAAGCCGTCATATCCATCACATTTAAGCCAAGGCTTATGACCTTTTCGAAAGAAATGGCATCATATTTAGTGGCATCGGGAAATTTCTCAGGATCAGCAGTGTAGATACCATCCACCCGGGTACCTTTAAGAATGACCTCGGCATTTATTTCATTAGCCCTTAGGGCTGCAGCTGAATCTGTGGTAAAATAGGGATTTCCTGTGCCTGCGGAAAAAATGACCACTCTATTCTTCTCAAGATGTCGAATACAACGTCTTCTAATATAAGGTTCAGCAATTTGATTGATCCCTATTGCAGAAACGAGCCGGGTATAAACGCCTAGTTTTTCGAGGGTACCTTGAATGGCCATACCATTAATTACGGTAGCCAGCATACCCATGTAATCACCTTGCACACGTTCGATACCAGAATTTGATGCTTGTAATCCGCGAAAAATATTTCCGCCTCCTATAACGACAGCCACTTGAACATCGAGATCAACCAACGTTTTTATTTGTAAGCCATAGTGCATTAATTTCTCAGCATCAATGCCAAATGAATTATCCCCCATCAGAGATTCACCACTTAATTTTAAAAGGACGCGTTTATATTTTTTTTCCACTTAGAGGATTTTGGTTAGTGAGCGCAAAAAAAAGGCGAACCGTAAAACGATTCGCCTTTTTAATTAACCTAAAGCTACGTGCTTGAAAGCGGTAACGGTGAGGTTTTTATCAATTTTTTGAAGATACTGCTCCACAGTAACAGAATTATCTTTTACGAACTGTTGATTTAACAATGTCATTTCCTTAAAGAACTTATTCAACTTACCTAAGGCAATTTTCTCTAACATTTCTTCTGGTTTGCCTTCATTTCTGGCAATTTCCTTCCCTATTTCAATTTCTTTTTCCACTAGAGAAGAATCCACTGAATCTTTATTAACGGCGATAGGCTTCATAGCAGCAACCTGCATAGCCACATCTCTTCCGGCATCGAAGCAGGCAGGATTATCTATAGAAAGAGCAACGATAACAGCTGCACGGTTACCCATGTGAATATAAGGGCATACTTGAGCTGCCTCAAGAAACTGGTAATCAGCTACTTCAACTTTTTCACCAATAACACCAACTTGTTCGATAACTTTTTTCCCGATAGAGATAGAACCATCAAAAGAAAGGTCCAAAAGATCCTCTTTAGAAGCGGGAAGATTAGCTAGAGCGATATCAGCTATCTTTTTGGCAATAGCTACAAAATCAACATTTTTAGCAACGAAATCAGTTTCGCAACTCAACTTAATAATTACCCCTTTTTTACGATCATCGGAAACAGCGGCTACGACGGCACCTTCAGTTGCTTCGCGATCTGCTCTTTTTGCAGAAAGTTTCTCTCCTTTTTTACGGAGACCTTCGATGGCTTTTTCAAAATCTCCCTCTGCTTCAGTGAGAGCTTGCTTGCAATCCATCATACCTGCACCGGTCATATCTCTTAATTTCTTGACATCGGTGGCTGAAATAGATACGCTCATTTTATATTATGTTTGGTTTGGAAAAAGTAACCTGTTTTTTTAAAATTAAACAGCCGTTGCTTCGCTTTCAGACTTCACCTTATTACGTTCTTCAAGACCTTCCAAAATAGCATCCACCATATAATTAGTGATGATACGAATAGATTTAGAAGCGTCATCATTTCCCGGAATGGCAAAATCAACTAAATTTGGGTCTGAATTGGTATCAACGATACCGAAAGTACGAATACCCAAACGTTGCGCCTCTGCAATAGCGATGTGCTCATGAGCAATATCGACAACGAAAAGAGCTGCTGGAAGGCGACCTAAGTTAGCGATACCGCCAAGAACCTTCTCCAATTTGTCCTTTTCACGGGACATCGTTAAACGTTCCTTTTTGGTAACACTTGAAAGTGTTCCATCTCCGAGCATTTTCTCGAAAGATTGCATTTTCTTGATAGACTTGCGAATGGTGGTAAAGTTAGTCATCATACCACCTAACCAACGATCACAAACATAAGGCATACCTGCGCGACGTGCTGCTTCGGTAACGATATCTCTGGCCTGTTTTTTAGTGGCTACGAAAAGTACTTTTTTACCTGATTTTGCTAAGGCACGCATGGCATTAGCAGCGCGATCTAAACCTTCAGAGGTACGATTTAGGTCGATGATATGGATGCCTTTGCGTTCCATGAAAATGTACGGGGACATTTTTGGATTCCACTTCTTTTTAAGGTGTCCAAAATGTACACCTGCATCCAGTAATTCTTTATAAGTTGGCTTATTCATATCTTTACAAATTTGGGGATAATAAATGCTACCCTGTTTTAAAGGATTAACGTTTACTGAATTGGAAGCTCTTTCTTGCCTTCGGTTTACCGTATTTCTTACGTTCCACCTCACGTGAATCACGTGTTAAGAATTTCCTGTCTTTTAGTGGCTTTCTAAAATCTGCATTTAGCTCCACTAAAGCACGGGAAATACCCATGCGAACTGCTTCTGCCTGGCCTTTGAAACCGCCACCACTGACATTGACAACAACATCATATAATTTAGCTACTTCCACTTCTTCCAGCGGCGCAATTACAGAAAGTTGTACGTGTTCCTGAGGAAAATAGGCTTTATAATCCTTACCATTCACAAGAATGTTTCCTTCCCCTTTTTTTAGATAGACACGGGCTACCGAACACTTTCTTCTACCCGTTGCATTAATCATTTCCATATACGATGCTTACTATTAGCGAATTACCCGAGAACCTCTGGCTTTTGCGCTTGGTGGGGATGTTCAGCCCCGGTGTAAATAAATAATTTTTTAATCATACTTCTTCCCAAACGATTTTTAGGAAGCATGCCTTTGACCGCACGTTCCACGATGTCATTTGGCTTGCGAGCCATAAGTTCCTGTGCCGTGTAGGTCTTCTGACCACCAGGGTAACCTGTGTAATGTCTGTAAACTTTGTCTTGCATTTTCTGACCAGTAAAGCGAACTTTATCTGCATTTAACACAATAACAAAATCCCCTGCATCTGCATGTGGTGTGTAGGAAGGTTTATTTTTACCCCGAAGGATAGTAGCAATCTTAGTACAAAGGCGACCTACTATCTCTCCTTCTGCATCAATAACGTACCACTTGTGCTGAACAGTTTGTTTATTGGCGTGTACCGTCTTGTAACTGAGCGTATCCACTATTTGATTTGTTTAAAATGAAGGAATTAAGAAATACTGCTTTAATAAGCGACTGCAAAAGTATATTTCTTTTTATTCCAAACAAACTTTTACGTCATTTTTTTTTATAAAAATATCATAACTACTTGAAAAACAATAAAATTTTCGACATCTTTTTTTTATACCTCTACCAACTTTTTACTTTTCCTTTTGTTATTCCTTCCTTCTACTTAAAGAAATGGTTAAATTTGCCTTTGAAAATATCATTTAATGTCTGAAAAGAAAATCTTCACCCCTGATAATGACCCTACTGCATCGAGTAGAAAGCAAGATCACATCGAACTTGCCTTCCGATCTCAGGTTTCATCAGCTGATATGCGGAACGAATTTTACTATGAGCCGCTTCTTTCTGCCCATCCTGCAGATTCCTCTCTCCTTGAAACTCCTTTTGGTTCAAAGGTGATGCGTGCTCCACTTTGGGTTTCCAGTATGACGGGCGGTACGGCCATGGCTGGTAAAATTAATAAAAATCTGGCGCTTGCCTGTGCCGAATTTGGCCTGGGTTTAGGCTTGGGATCATGCAGGCCCTTGCTTTTCAGCGATGAAACATTAAGCGATTATGCTGTCAGACCCATTTTAGGCGAAAGTGTTCCCTTTTATGCCAATTTGGGCATTGCTCAAATCGAAAAATTATGGCTACAGAAAGAATTATTCAGAATCCCGGCGTTAATTGAAAAACTAGCCGCCGATGGCCTAATAATACATATTAATCCTTTACAGGAATGGCTACAACCCGAGGGAGATATATTTACTTATCCTCCTATTTTTATAATTCAGGAACTCATTCGTCATTATCCGGAAATTTCACTTATAGTTAAAGAGGTGGGACAAGGAATGGGGCCGCAAAGTCTTAAAAAACTGTTGATGTTACCGCTCACTGCCGTTGAATTTGCCGCGGGGGGGGGAACTAATTTTTCAAAGTTAGAGCTCTTTCGTGCCCACCCCGACCGCGCCGACGCTTTAGATCCATTAACCAAAGTAGGTCATGATGCCAATCAAATGGTAGGCTTTTGTAACGATATTTTCCTGAACCACGCGACTGATATTCAATGTAAACTGCTCATCATTTCCGGAGGAATTCAAGACTTTTTACATGGACATTATTTAGTAAAGAAATCGAAAATACCTGCAGTTTATGGTCAGGCTTCCTTATTTCTGAAATACGCCAGAGATGATTATTCGACCCTACAATCGTTTGTCAAACACCAAATTGAAGGACTTGTCGTAGCTAATCATTTCCTAACTTTACCTCCGTCCTAATGCCTATTCCCCATGAATGAAAAATTAATTTCCGGATTTTCAAAGTTATCTAAAAAAGAAAAAATAGATTGGGTAAATACACATTATGGTACAGCGGATGTAAAAGCCAATACTGATGATTTCTCCGTTTTTTTTCATGAAAATACAGCTATTCAGGAAGTAATAGATGGATTTAGTGAAAATACCATAAGTAATTTTATTCTTCCCTACGGCATAGCTCCCAATTTTTTAATTAATGGTGTGGTATATGCCGTTCCCATGGTCATTGAGGAGAGTTCTGTTGTTGCCGCTGCTTCCAGTGCAGCAAAATTCTGGCTTTCCAGGGGCGGATTTACATCCACCGTTTTATCTACTGTAAAAATTGGTCAAATCCATTTCAAATGGTTTGGTGATACTTCCCTATTATATCGTTTATTTCCGGACATAAAAGAGAAGTTTCTATTGGAGAGCAAACATTTAGGAGCTAATATGGTAAAAAGAGGGGGTGGCGTCACAGACATAGAGCTCCTTCATTTCGGTCATTTAGAGGAAGGTCTTTATCAACTGAGGGTCAAATTTGAGACGGTAAATTCTATGGGGGCCAATTTTATAAACACCCATTTAGAATCGTTTTCCTCGTCTCTCAAAGAATATTTTAATTCCTCCAGCTTTCTTTCTCCTGAGGACAGAGAGCTCCTCATTATTATGTCCATTTTATCAAATTATACGCCCGAATGTTTGGTAACGGCCACAGTCAGTTGTCCTGTAAGTGATTTTAATGGAGTTTATAAAGACATGGGTGCCGCTGAATTTGCCAATAAATTTCAACAAGCAGTTCGTATTGCTGAAATTGATCCATATAGAGCCACCACACATAATAAGGGCATTTTTAATGGTATTGACGCCGTTATTTTGGCTACTGGTAATGATTTCAGAGCGGTAGAAGCAGCAGGCCATGCTTATGCAGCAAAAGATGGTTCCTATAAATCTTTGAGTGTTTGTAACATTGAAAATGATATTTTTACATTTTCCCTGACCCTTCCTCTGGCTATTGGAACCATCGGAGGATTAACACACCTGCATCCTTTAGCAAAAAAAACGCTCTCCATTTTAGGTGAACCCGATGCCAAAATGCTTATGCAAATCGTTGCATCAGTTGGTCTTGCCCAAAATTTTGCCGCAGTAAAGTCTTTAATTACCTCAGGTATTCAGGACGGTCACATGCGCATGCACCTGATGAATATTCTGGTCCATCTACAGGCGAATGAGGAGGAAAAAAGCAGCGCTCTACATCATTTTAGCAAAATCCCAGTGTCTTTTTCATCGGTTCGTGAATTCATTGATTCAATGCGGTCTGAAAAATGAATGGGATAACTTATTTTTCACACGGAAAATTATTGATAACAGGAGAATATGCTGTTTTAGACGGTGCAAAAGCATTGGCCCTACCCACTAAGTACGGTCAGCGTATGCATTTTCACCCTCAACCTGGCTCTAATTGCCTCCTTTGGGAGAGTTTCACTGATAAAGGACATTTGTGGTTTTCTGCCTCCTGGGAGCTAAATTCTATGAAGGTTAATGTCGGTCAGGGGTTGCCTGAAACAGATATACTCACCTCACTACTCGCAAGTATGATGTCAGAAAAAGGGCTTCCCGCTTCTTTTTTAGAAGGCAAAATAGAAACCAGTCTCGATTTTCCAAGAGAATGGGGACTTGGGACCAGTTCCACTCTTATCGCTTTACTTTCAAAATGGACACAAATTAATCCTTATTATTTGTTGGAAAAATCATTCGGTGGTTCAGGATATGATATTGCCGCTGCCGACGCAAGTGGTCCCATTACTTATAGAAGAATGAAGGAAAATAACAAGAAACCTGAAGTTAATATAGCGCCGTTTAATCCCTCGTTTTTAAACAAAATATATTTTCTTTACTCCGGTAAAAAGAAAAACAGTAGAGAAGGAATTTCAGCTTACCGTTCGAAACCATTAAATCCTGCTTATATTTCAGAAATATCACAACTGACAGAAAAAGTTCTGACTGCTGAACATTTTTCAGACTTTTGCACATTGATAAAGACGCATGAAGAAATTACAGGCAATCAGTTGGGCTTAATACCTATTCAAGAAGAATATTTTACGGATTTTCAAGGGGTGGTAAAATCTCTGGGTGCATGGGGTGGTGATTTTTTGATGATTTTAACCGAACTACCTCAAAGTGACATTATATCCTATTTCAAAAAGAAAGGATTTTCAACCCTTTTTGCCTATAATGAATTGATACTTAGCGAAAATAATTAAAAATTATGCCAACCAAGTGGAATGAATGCGAACTGGTTTCTTTTAAAGAAATAGCGCCTCAAACGAGACTTTTCACTTTCAAATTATTGGGTGACGATGTTTTTTCATTTAAAGCAGGTCAATTCATTACTTTCGACCTTCCTGTGCACGAAAAAAGACTTTACCGCTGGAAAAGCTATTCATTAGCTAATGCTCCCGATAACACTAACCATTTTGAACTATGCATTGTTAAGAATGAGGGAGGATTAGGTACCACCTATCTATTTGACCAAATAATAATAGGCGATAAACTGAAATTTAAAGGTCCTGAAGGCAGCTTCATTTTACCTGAAAATAATCCTGAAACCCTCTGTTTTATTTGTACAGGAACAGGCATTGCACCCTTCAGAAGTATGCTGTGGGATATTTGTCAGAATTCGGTAAAACCTGCAACAATCCGGGTTATATTTGGAACAAGAAAATTGGAAAATGTTCTTTTTTTAGATGAATGGCGGGAGTTAATCGAATTATTACCTGATTTTCAAGTACATATAGCCCTCTCAAGAGATGAAAAATTACCACTTATCAAAGAGAAGAATATTTTTTTATATAAAGGGTATGTCCATCAGATATATCAACATCAAAAATTATTTGATGTGAAAGAACCAATCTTTTATCTTTGCGGTTGGCGAAATATGATTGATGAGGCGCAAAAAAACCTTTTGAACCTTGGTTTTCCATCTTCCCATATTCAAACTGAACTATATGGCTGAAGGGGAGATAAAACTATTTTATTAAGAACTTGTTTTTACCTAAAACCAACCATTTTATCAACATGGAAAATACTACACCACAGAGTCCGGTTCTGATATATACGGAGCAAACGCCGAATCCGGAAACTTTAAAATTCGTTACTAACAGAATGCTTTATAAAGGGACAGCTGACTTTAAAGAAGTGAATGCGGCTAAAGAATGGTCCCCAATAGCTACCGAATTATTTCAATTTCCTTACGTTAAGGGAGTTTATGTTTGCAATAATTTTGTGACTGTTTCAAAGGAGTTTAATTACGCCTGGGAAACTATTCTGCTTCCTCTTAAAGAGTTTATAAAGGAATATGTTGCTAACGGATCTGAAATTATAAGGGAAGGTTATGCCGAAGCTATGTTAGCTTTTGAAGCTGAAAATAGTAAACATGAGGTTCATACAGGCGAGCAAAGTGAGACGGTAAAAAAGATAAAGGAACTCATTGATACTTATGTTAAGCCTGCCGTTGAAATGGACGGTGGAAACATTGAGTTCAAAAGTTTTTCAGAAGGAATCGTCACCGTAACCTTGCAAGGTAGCTGTAGCGGTTGTCCAAGTAGCACCGTTACCCTAAAATCAGGGATAGAAGGCATGTTAAAACGCATGGTTCCCGAAGTGACCGAAGTGGTTTCAGAAATGGGATAAAATCAATGAAAGGGGCTATCTAAAAAGATAGCCTCTTTTTTTATGCTACATTATACATATACATTGGGCTAATCAGTCTGAACATGCGACTCCTCCGGGGTCGATTTTCACAATATCCTGACCCCGGAGGGGTCACATGTCTCTTGCTATTTTCCCTGGCGGCACAAAATGTTTCAATGTACCCTTTGGCCCCTGGCGGGATAAAATGTTTCATTGTACCATTGTGCGCCTTGCGGAACAAATGTTTTCATTGTACCATTGTGCGCCTTGCGGCCTAAAATGCTAGAAACGTGTGACCCCGAGGGGGTCAGGTGTGGGATTTTGGGGAAATTTTTGCCGCCAGGAGCATGAGCCTCTGGGATCGGTTTTTTTTGTTTCCTGACCCCGGAGGGGTCACATGTCTCTTGCTATTTGGTCCCTGGCGGCACAAAATGTTTCATTGTATCTTTTGGTCCCTTGCGGCAAAAATTCCCCAATAATAAATGTGTGAATGGTTTGTGCCGTGAATTGGAAAATCTATCTGTATTGTAAAAGGGCGAATTCAATTCGCCCCTACCATCGGGGTATTACGATATACTATCCACTAATTAATTAAATGTCACATAGATATATATTTTATAAATTACGTTAAAAACTTTTTTTTTAACTAAATATGTATTTATATTTACCATTCTTTTAGAAAGTTAACCTCTCCAAAATCACCCGTAGTGTATTTATAAATACACTCTTAATTTCTGTATTGGAGATATGAGAATACTTATCACTTTTATTTTTTTGTCCCTTGTCATTTTAGGTAATAGTCAAGAAGTAAGTCCGCAAAGTTTAGTTGAATCTGCCAGGAAAGAGGGTAAAACCTTTGGTTCTTATGCTTTATTCACTGAAGAGAATGGTTCGCTTCGACAGTATAAAGTGGCGAATGAAGCTTTTTCCGAAAAGAAATTTTTCTCTACCTCTCCTGCTCGAATAAGACGCTTATTGGATGACGCGCCAAAACAATTCATTCTCATTCTTCCTGGGCTTAAAGAAAGTCTCTCCATTGAACTGGTTTCCGTTGATATATTAAGCACTGATTTTCAAATGATGCACGCTTCGGGTGTGACTATTGAGGAAAATTCAGATATTCAGCATTTCCGGGGGATAGTTGGAAAAACACCAGGCTCTTTTGCCGCTGTAACCGTTAGTGAATCAGGTATTCAAGGATCCATTTTCACAAAAGAAACAGGAATGCAGGTATTCGGACCAATGGAAGAAACAGAAGGAAATCCAAATATTCCCCATATTTTATATCCTGCAGACGCATTTCCCACGAAAGAAAAATTAACCTGTTTAACTCCAGATGAAAAAAGACCCTATAGCCCACAGGAATTAAGTAGCAATGCTACCTTAAGAACTGGCACTAAATGTGTTAACGTTTATTTAGAGGTTGATAACGATATATTTACAGACAAAGGAGGTACTACCAACACGACGGCATTTATGACCGGATGGTTCAATCAGGTAGCTACTTTGTATGCCAATGAAAACATAAATCTAAGGCTAAGTGGATTATTCCTTTGGGATGTACCAAGCCCATATACAGGAAGTGATTACAATATGCTTACCCAGTTTGGTGCGCAAAGGCAGACGATTAAAGGTGATATTGGACAATTGGTTTCTTACAAAGGCCGTGGAGGTATAGCCTGGTTAAATGGGGTTTGCGCATCATCAACTCGATTTAAATTAAGTTTCGGCAGTGCCCTGAAATCATTTCAAAATGTACCCGCATTTTCATGGAATGTGATGGTTATGGCTCATGAATTGGGGCATATTCTAGGTTCTCAACATACGCATGCCTGTGTGTGGAACGGAAATAGTACCGCATTAGATGGCTGTGCAGGAGTCACCGAAGGCGGTTGTGCGCTCCCTCCCCTACCCCCAAATGGAGGAACTATCATGTCTTACTGCCATAATACTTCTATTGGTACAAAATTTGGAAATGGATTTGGTGAACAACCCGGAAATGTGATTAGAAATCGTATTGCTTCGGCAACTTGTCTACAAACCTGTCCCCCTATTGATAATTCCGGAACAGGAACAGGAACAGGAACAGGGACAGGAGGTGGGTCCTCCAGCGGAAGTGGAACGGGTTCTGGAACAGGCGGTGGATCGGGTTCGGGAAGTGGAACGGGTTCGGGGACGGTAGTCTCTTGCCGGACAATAGAATTAGAGCTGACACTCGATTTATTTGGTACTGAAACCACCTGGCAATTAAAAGATAGTGCTCAAGTAGTCAGACTTTCGGGCGGTCCCTATTTAAATAAAAGAAATGGGCAAAAGGTAAATGCTCAAATTTGCCTTATGCCAGGTTGTTATACGCTACAAATTGCAGATAATGGCGGCGATGGATTATGTTGCAGCTATGGTAATGGTGGATTTGTCATTTCTAATATTAAAGATTCTGTTCTTTCGAGATCCGGAACGTTTACAAATAATACCATCCTTAATTTTTGTGTCCCTAAATCAGTTTCAGGTGGTAGTGGATCGGGAAGCGGATCGGGTTCTGGAAGTGGATCGGGTTCAGGTTCTGGAAGTGGATCGGGTTCAGGTTCAGGTTCTGGTTCTGGTTCTGGCTCTGGGAGCGGATCAGGTACCCCTGATTCAACTTGTTTATTTTTAGATCTGATAAAAAATAAAGTTTTAACCTTTGCAGGGACACAAGATTTAGGTACCGTTGAGATCATAGAAAATGGAAAAGGAGCACATCTGAAAGCTAATGCCTGGAAAAAAATCATTGGAAATTATGTAGTTACCGCCAATACCGTTGTCGATTTTGAGTATAAGAGTAATCTGGCTCCAGAAATCATTGGCATTGGCTTTGATAATGACGAAGAAATTAGTGCAAATTTAAGTTTTCAAGTAGGCGGTTACCAACGATGGGGAATCCAAAATCATAGATCTTTTAACAGCCTTTCTAATTGGCAGAAAGCATCTATTCCTGTTGGAAAATTTTATACGGGTACCTTTTCAAAATTCATCTTTATTTGTGATGAGGATAAATTTAATCCGCCCGGAGATGCAATATTCAGAAATATACGCATTCATCAGGGCAATTGCACTGCTGCCTTACCAAACAAACCAACCTCGGAAGAAGAAACAGGTCCGAAGGAAATTAAGGTGTTTCCCAATCCAGGAAACGGAAATTTTACCCTTCAGTTAAATGGAAGTTTCGAACAAGAAATCTTCCTAAGTCTTTATTCTGCCCAAGGAAATAAAGTAATGGATCAGGTTATTTCAAAAAGTGACCAGCAACTAGTGCCACTTATTTCGCCAAATCTAACAACTGGAATTTATTTCTACCAATGGAGATCGGGTCAAAAAACAGGCAAAGGAAAGCTGGATGTCATCTCAAATTAATATATTTGGAAAAAGCTATGTATGTTTCAATAACCGGACTAAAACCCAAGGGACTTTGGGGACTTATTAAATTCTGGACTTTAGCTGTTCCGACTTTTCGTGAGGCTCAGGTAGCAAAAGGAAATAGGCATTGCGCTGTAAAACGGATACAAGGATATCAATGTACGGTTACAGCATGGGAAAACAGGGATTTGATGTTAAATTTTATGAGAAATGGAACTCATCTAACAGCCATGAAATCATTTCATAAAATAGCCACAGGAAAAACGTTTGGCTTTGAAGCTGATAAAATTCCTTCCTGGAGCGAAGCATTTGAACTTCTGGAGACAAAAGGCATCACCTATTAAAATACCACCCTTTCAGGATTAAAAATGGATATTTTTAAGCGTTTTGGTAGCATAAAAAATAAAATGGTCACCCAGAAGAGGCGACCATTTTATTTTTAAATAATATAAAAAGAAGCTGGACTAAGGAACCACCACTGTTTTTGCAGGCAAATCCTTAAGCATAATCGTTCTTTTTGAAGTTGTCTTTTTACCCGGAGTGATAAGTGCTTTCTCGAAAGCCTTCTCAATATTTAAAATACCTCCGGAAACAGAAAGGGAAGAGAACGGAATTTTTTCATCGTCGGTACCAGGCTTTACAACTTTTTGATTTTGCTTAATGGCTGACTCCATCAATATAGATTTAATCTGGACCACGGTCAAGTCAGGAAAATAGGAACGTAAAAGAGCTGCTGCCCCAGCTACCATAGGAGCTGCCATACTAGTACCTGGATAGCTATCGTATTTGGAACCTACTACGGTGGAATAAATATCTACACCCGGAGAAAATAAATCGACCCTTTTGCCACTATAGTTAGAAAAATCGGCAGCCAGATTTTCATCACCCTCCCAATTTAAAGCCCCTACTTCCAGCCAATTTGGGGCAAATTTAGGGCCGAATAATCCTTTCTTACTAAATTCATCATTTGGATAATTATTCGTACCATTATTTTCACTTCCGTCATTTCCCGCAGCATGCACTAATAAAACATCCTTTTTTACTGCATATCGAATAGCTTCATCTACTGCCTTTTTATAGGGGGAATATCCTTTACCAAAACTCATATTAATTACCTTTGCCCCATTATCCACAGCATACCTGATAGCATTAGCCACGTCCTTATCCCTTTCATCCCCATCTGGAACTGTTCTGACTGACATTATACGAACATTATCTGCTACGCCGTCAATACCTATATTATTCCCTCTTACAGCGCCGATAATGCCGGCGACATGCGTTCCATGATTAGCATCAGGACCTCTAACATCGTTATTTCCATAGTGTTTTTCGGTTACATCAGCGTAATTATCACCCACTAAAATTCGCGGATCATAATCTGGATTATAATTATAGTTATATCTACCATCAAAATAATCATAAGCTTCATTTAATTGATCTATAAAACCTTCAAATGAAGCGCCTTGACCCATTTGTGCTTTTAATATTTGTACAAGTCTTGCCAACATCTGGTCAGGGCCTGGTTGCACTTTATCCAAATCATCCAGAGTAATTCCTGTTTCTTTTCCTAATTGTTTTGTCAATTTTGCCACAGATTCCTTTAAAGCCTTATAAGTAGGCCAGGTTTCACCTAAAGATTTCCTTTCACCTAAAACTTTCTCCTCTATTTCCTTGAATTCTGTAAATCTTTTTTTATCTTTTGCAGATAAAGAATTAGGATCTGCTTTGTCGAACTCTTTTTTGTATGAAGCGTATAGCCTGGTAATTTCCAAATTATCATGATAAACATTTTCACCTTTAGCATTACCAATAAAATTCCAACCATGGATATCGTCGATATAACCATTTTTGTCATTATCAATGCCGTCACCTGCTATTTCACCAGAATTAATCCACATAACTGATTTTAAATCTTCGTGTTCATAATCCACGCCTGAATCAATGACGGCAACTACTACAGTTTCCCCCTTTTTAACAGCCATGCTACGCAATCTGCTATATAAGGATTCTGTGCTTAGACCTGGAAAACCATCTTGTTTAGGGTCAAGATTAAACCAATTTTTAGGAGCTTGTTCCTGTGCTGTGAGGAATGTAAAACCAAGACCCAAAAGAATTAGAAAAAAACGTGCTGGCATATTTTACTTATTTTGTATCTAAAAACGTTTACAAGATAATAGTTTAGTAGAAATAACGCATAAAAATTAAAAAGTATGATGAAATATAAATTTTTTTAAAATATTTCTTTAAACTTTTCCTATTTTGGAGTATCTAAAACTTTAAACAAAAAGATTGAAAATTAATTACCTATTTATATTCATGATGGCAATAAGCAGTATTGCCTTTACTCAATCTAATGAAGGAACCAGATTTCACCTTGCATTTTTAGAACATATCGATATTGGTAGAAATAATATGGTGGTTATGATTACCTCCAAATATAATACCTCAGGCACTGTTGAAATGCCTCTTTTAGGCTGGAAACAATCTTTTTCGGTTATTGCTAATCAGGTTACTATTATTACCCTACCTAAAACGGCTGAAACCGTAGGCTCTGAAATCGTGTCTTCCAACGGAATTTCGATAAGTAGCGAAAAGAATATTAGTGTTTATATGCATCAATATTATAATGCCCGATCTGAAGCGTCCGTCGTTTTACCTGATGATGCTTTAGGTAATGATTACTATGCCATTGCATATAAAGCTTTTCAGCAAGGTAATAATGTTTACCCTAGTGAACTTCTGATTGTTGCTGTAAAGGATGATACGGAGATTGAAATTATTTTAAGTGACCAAACTAAGGGAGGCAGAAAAAAAGGTGAATCCATTAAGATTACCTTATCTCCTGGACAGACCTATCAGGTTCAAACCTCCATAGGTAGCAGTGATATTACTGGAACCCGTGTTTTGGGAAATAAACCTTTTGCTTTATTTGCAGGAAATTCCTGGACGCCCATGATATGTGATGCCAGAGATAATTTATTGGAACAAATGTATCCAATCTCAACTTGGGGCAAAGAATTTATTTCCGTTTTAAGTGCTCAAGTTACCCTTGATGTTTTCAGAATATTAGCGTCGGAAGATGAAACGATAATAAATATTCAAAGTAGCACAATAGACACTTACAAGTTAAATAAAGGACAATTTATTGAATATCAAAAGGGGGAATCCACCTATATTTCTTCCAATAAACCCATTGCTGTAGCTCAATATAATGTGGGAGGCCAATGCGGCGGAAATCCTAGCCGTCTCGGCGACCCCTCCATGGTTTTATTAAATAGTATTGAACAAATAAGGGATACAGTTACTCTTTACAATTCTAATTTCCAACAAATTACTGAGAATTATCTCAATGTAGTAGCTCTTTCCACTGACATTGCAAAGGTTACGCTCGACGGTACACCCTTAGGCAATATTCCAGGAGTTATAGGCACTATTACTGGAAATTCAAAATATTCTTTTGCAAGGATAAAGGTGAATGCCGGTTCACACACCCTTATTTCTAACGGTTGTGGAATGTCCGTAACAGCTTATGGATATGGAAATGCTGAATCGTATGCCTATAATGGTGGAGCAAGTTTCAAACCCATCAATGCTAGTCCATTACCCGAGGGTGGCTGTCTGAATGACTCCATTTTATTTGATGTAGGATTATCTCTACCCCGATTTTCCCTTTTCTGGCATTTTGGAAATGCTGACAGCACCAGAATGAATATTGTCAAACGTTCCTTCAATACTTTAGGACCTCAACCCGTTCTGTTAGCTATTAACGATCAATGTTTAAAGAAACTGGATACCATAAGAGGTAATATAAATATTACCATTCCAGGTACACTATCTGTTCCAGGGTCGATATTGATTTGTGAAAATGAAACGCTGTCACTCATAGTGGACGATAAAAAATCTGAAAATTATCAATGGACTGGTCCGAACAATTTTTTCAGCACCGATAAAAATCCCTCTCTTTTAAAGGCAAACCCTACTTTTTCGGGCAATTATTCTGTCGTTGGTATCTTAGATGGTTGCCCTACTCTTCCCGGCATAACCATGGCGTCTGTAAAAGCTAATCCAAAACCCAATCTGGGAGCTGACGCATTAATATGTCCCGATGAACCTACTTTTAATTTAAAACTTCAAGCAGGATTTTTTTCAAAATATTTGTGGCAGGATAATAGTTCATTGCCTTATTTTCAAGTTCAGGAGGAAGATACTTATACCGTAGGTGTTTGGGATGAATGGGGCTGTTTTGGCGTTGACACCATTATTTTAGAACGTAAATGTCCCACAAAAATCTATGCACCTACCGCTTTCAGCCCTAATAAGGATGGTATAAATGATTTATTTTTTCTTTATGGCGATGATATCCTATCCTTTGATTTAAAAATTGCAGACCGGTGGGGGAACATAGTTTTCAAAACCACCAATTTTCAAGAGGGCTGGAACGGTCAGCATCGGGGTGTTGATTTAGATCCAGGAATATATGTATGGATGGCAACCATTGAAGGTTATCGGAGAAATGGGAAAACATTTATCGAAACAAAGAGTGGTACTGTAGCCTTAATTAGGTAAGTTTATTTTCATGTTTTTATTTAAAAAAATCATTTATTTTCTAAGATTCTATCAGCGTGCGGTCACCATTTATGATTTGCACTCCCCGTTGTTGGCAAAATATCTTTTACCCCTTTTTTATGGTAAGAAACCAAAACTAGCTGCTGTTGAAACAAGAAGAAAATCCTTATTAAAGGACAAAAGACAACTGAAGAAGACAGAATTTGGCGCTGGATCTAATTTTCAAACGAGTAGCACTCTATTTATTAATAAAATGGCTGCCATCAGTCCAGTGTCATCTAAAGAAGGAATTTGGTTAGCATTACTTGCCAATCAATCTGGCACTAAAACCATATTAGAATTAGGCACTCATTTTGGTCTTTCTACCTCTTATCTGGCTTCTTTAAATAAAAAAGTGCAAGTATATACTATTGAAGGTTGCCCGGAAACAGCAGCGATAGCTACTGAAACCTTTGAATTATTAGGCTTAACTGACCGTGTTCACCAACAAGTTGGATCATTTGACGAGCTGCTTCCTTCTTTTTTACCTCAATGTCCACCTATAGATTTACTTTTTATAGATGGAAATCACAGGGGGCAGCCCTTACTTCATTATCTGAATGTATGTTCCCCTTATCTCTCCAAGGAAGGAATTATAATTCTTTCAGACATCTATTGGTCTGAAGATATGGCACAAACATGGGTTAATATTTACGAAAAAAATACCCAGTTTCATGCCATTGACCTTTTTCACTTTGGATTATTGATACCCCGACAAAATGAAAATTGGGGAAGACATAAGATAACTATGCTTGAATTACATTGGAAACCTTGGCTAATTGGGATAAAATAGAGTAAAACAGAAGGATTGATAAAAAATATACTCGATTTTCATACATAATCAAGCCCAATTTTAAGGACAAAAAACATAAAATTATTTTTGACATAAAATCGACACTTTCCAGGTTTTGGTTTATCCCATGATAATGGTGACTTTTAATGTATATCTTTGAAAAAAAAGAACAATGAAATTTGCCAATGTAACAGATGATATTGCTTTTAGAATAATTTTTGGGGACGAAAATAAGAAAGTGGTACTCATTTCCTTTTTAAATGCGGTACTCTGTCTTGAGGGTGAACATAAGATTACGGATTTGTATTTTCCAAATACCTTCCAACTACCTAAATTCAGAGATGGAAAATCTACCATTCTTGACGTAAAAGCAACGGATGAAAGTGGGAGATCCTTTTTAGTAGAAATGCAGGTAGCAGATATACACGGGTTCAGCAAACGTGTTCTTTATTATACTTCCCTTGGATATGTCTCCCAAATAGACCGTGGGGTATTTTATGATAAGCTCCGGCCTACCATTTTTATTGGAATTCTTCAATTTAACATGTCAAATAATGACAAATATATCCATAGACATCAAATTTTGAATGTGGAGACTGGCGAAAGACTATTAATGGATATGGAATTCAATTTTATCGAATTGCCTAAATTTAAGTTGGAGTTAAAAGACTTAAATACAGTTTTGGAAAAATGGATTTACTTTATAAAAGAAGCTGAACATTTGAATATTATTCCTGACAAAATGGATGATAAAGGATTACAAACTGCGTTTGAATCAGCAAATATCCAAACATGGACCAAAGAAGAACTTCTAGCCTACGATTATTCTGGCATGAGAGAAACAGATGAACGACTAAGAATGGAAAAAGGAATGGAAAAAGGAATGGAAAAAGGAATGGAAAAAGGAATGGAAAAAGGAATGGAGGTAGGATTAGAAAAAGGCAAATTGGAGATTGCTCAAAAAATGAAACTAAATGGCATGTCGTCGTCTCTTATCCTGGAACTAACAGGCTTGAATCTTTAATAATCCAATCATAAAGGTAGAAGTTGGGTGTATTATTACACCCAACTTCAATATTTGCGTTTTTTACTTCTTCAAGTACTTCACTGGCACATTCATATTATAAAAGGTGAATGCCCATTTATCAGCTTGTTCGTCAATTATTTTTGCCGTAGGTTTTCCAGCACCATGACCAGCATTTGTCTCAATGCGGATCAAAACGGGTGAATCACCTTTGTGTGCTTTTTGTAAACGAGCGGCAAATTTGAATGAGTGTGCAGGTACAACCCGATCGTCATGGTCTGCCGTTGTAACTAATGTAGCAGGATAAGTTACGCCCTCTCTCAAATTATGGTATGGAGAATAACCTTTCAAATAGTTAAACATCTCAGGGCTATCCTGTGCCGTTCCATAATCAAAAGCCCATCCGGCACCCGCTGTAAACTGATGGTAGCGCAACATATCTAAAACACCCACTGCTGGGAGTGCAACCTTAAATAATTCAGGTCGTTGTGTCATGGCGGCGCCTACCAATAAGCCTCCATTGGAACCTCCACTAATAGCAAGGTATTCCTTTGCCGTGTATTTTTCTTTTATTAAATATTCAGCAGCAGCAATAAAATCATCAAAAACATTCTGTTTTTTGAGCTTTGTACCCTGTACATGCCAATCTTCACCATATTCACCTCCACCTCGCAAATTTGCCACCGCATAAACACCACCATTTTCCATCCAAACGATATTTGATGTACTGAATCCTGGCGTTAAACTTATATTAAATCCACCGTATCCATAAAGTAAGGTAGGATTTTTTCCATTTAAAACTAATCCCTTTTTATAAGTAATGATTAGAGGTACTTTAGTACCATCCTTTGATTGATAAAAAACCTGTTTTGATTCAAAATCGGCAGGATTGAAATCGACCTTACTTTCTTTATAAATGGATGACTTTCCAGTTTTAACATCTAAAGAATAAATAGTAGCTGGTTGAGTATAGGAAGTAAAGGTAAAGTAAAGCACAGGATCCTTCCATTTTCCTGAAAATCCTGATGCTGTGCCCTTTCCTGGCAAAGAAATAGTGCGGACTACCTTACCATTTAAGTCAACTTGTTCTATTAAAGAGATGGCATCTTTAAGATAAGAAGCAAAGAAATAGCCACCTCCAGTGGAGATACTCAAAGGTTCCTTTCGTTCAGCAATGACGTCAGTCCAGTTTTCGGGCGCAGGATTAGACGCTTTTACTTTGACTAAGCGCCCGTTTGGTGCATTCAAAGTCGTATAAATAAATATCCAATCCCCATCTGAATGAACTACCTGATGCTCTTTCTCAAAATTATCAATAACATTAACAATAGGCGCATTACTATCCTTTAAACTTATGATATACAGCTCATTACCAGAGGTGGAAACCGCTGCAGTAATGATTAAATACTGTTGATCTTCAGTAACAAACGCCCCTATGTATCTTCTTGGCGTTTTTTCCCCACCAAAAACAAGCTGATCTGCCGACTGAGCAGTACCTAATTTATGATAAAACAATTTATGGTACTGCGTTTTTCCTGAAAGAGCGCTTCCCTCCTTTGGCTTATCATAAGAACTGTAGTAAAAGCCCTCTGAACCCTTCCAGGCCAGGCCAGAGAATTTTACATCAAGTAAGGTATCCTCCATCATATTTTTAGACATAGCGTCCAAAACAATAACCTTTCTCCAATCGGAACCACCTTCCGAGATTTGATAAGCAGCACGGGTTCCGTCCAATGAAAAATCGATACCTGCTAGAGAAGTTGTTCCATCTGTTGAAAAATCATTTGGATTTAAGAAAACCTCAGGCGTATTTTCCCCTTTTTGCCTGTAAAGGACATATTGATTTTGCAGTCCATCATTTTTATAAAAATAGGTGTAATCACCTTCTTTAAATGGAGCAGAATATTTTTCATAATCCCATAATTTGGCAAGCCTTTCTCTGATAGCGCCACGGAAGGGTATTTTATTAAGATAATCGAAAGACACATCATTTTGACTTTTCACCCACTCCCCTGTTTCCGTTGAACGGTCATCTTCTAACCAACGATAAGGATCTGGGACGATACTATCAAAATAATTATCTGTGTGATCAATAGTTTTTGTTTCCGGATAATTTACTTTCATCAAAGGTAAAGGCTTTTTGTCGGTCTTATTGCAAGAGAGAGCGACAAGACCTAAGGTAACGAAAAACAATAAATGTTTCATAATTAATAATTTAGCTTACATTTTAATCCATTCACCTTTTGAAGCGACCACCTTTTCAACAAAATTCATACCTCTCAAACCGTCCTCAATGGAAGGAAAATCAGTATAAAGTGGATCAACTTCTTCGCCAGACAACCTGGCCTGTATACAAAAAGCAAAATTTCTGTAAATATTGGCAAAAGCCTCAAGATAACCTTCTGGATGACCTGCCGGAATGCGGGTATGTGCTATAGCTTCACGTTCTAAACCTGCCCATCCTGTTCTGAAAATAGTTGATGGCTTATCTTGATACATAACCGTAAGTGTATTAGGTTCCATTTGTCGCCAGGCAATTCCACCCTTTTCACCATACACTCTGATATTTAGATTATTCTCTTCACCATTACAGATTTGGCTGGCATGGAGAACGCCTTTTGCACCATTTTCGAAGCGAAGAAGGACATTTCCATCATCATCTAATTTTCTTCCTGGAACAAAAATGCTAAGATCTGCACACATTTCGCTGATTTTCAAACCAGTGATATACTCTGCCAGATTTTCTGCATGGGTACCAATATCGCCCATTGAACCTGCTGCCCCCGACTGATTTGGGTCAGTGCGCCAGATGGCCTGTTTTGCATTAGCATCGGCTTCAAGCAGGGTAGATAACCAACCTTGAGGGTATTCCACTACCACTTTACGAATGTGTCCCAATGCTCCTTTGCGAACCATGGCTTTGGCCTGTTTCACCATTGGGTAACCTGTATAATTATGGGTCAGAGCAAAAATGAGACCTGTTTTATTGACTAAATCGACCAACTCTTCCGCCTCTTTTATAGACAAACACAAAGGTTTATCACAAACCACATGAAAACCATTTTCGAGAGCCATTTTTGCTGGACCAAAATGCATGTGATTCGGAGTAACAATAGAAACGAAGTCCATACGAACACCCAAGGGAAGTTCCTTTTCAGTTAAAATCATTTGACTATAGGAATCATATACCCTATCCTCAGGCAAATAAAGGTCCTGACCCGAAAGTCGAGATTTTTCGGAATCACTGCTAAAAGCACCACAAACTAAATCAATATGACCATCTAAGGCAGCTGCCATTCTATGAACACCGCCTATAAAAGCACCTCGACCACCGCCGACCATGCCCATTCTTATTTTTCTGCGCATACGCAAATTATTTTAAAGGAAAAAATTATAAACTGCGAATTTTAATATTTCGGAACCAAACGGCATCGCCATGATCTTGAAGGCCAATTTTACCAATAAGCGCCTTTCCCCAATCTTTTTGGTTTTTCCATTTACTTTTTTCTACAATAGCATTTATTTCATCAGAACCCAGCGTCAATTTAATCTGTCTTACGCCATTTTGCCACTGTTCCAGTTTATACCCTTTCATAATAATTCTAACTGAATTCCACTCACCGGCAGGTTTCACATTTTCCGTTTTACTAGCCATTACGTCATAAAAATCACCTGAACGGTGGGTAATAATTTTGGCGTCCGGGTGGCATTTATTATCAAGTACCTGCATTTCAGGACCTGTTAAATAAGGTTGTTTATATTTCGGATCCTCTACAATACGGTACATGATACCACTATTACCACAATCTGAAATTTTCCATTCTACGGAAAACTCAAAGTCATCATAGTCTTCTAAAGTTACTAAATCTCCTTTAGCAATGTCACTCCTTCCCTTTTTG
>JAJTER010000198.1 GCA_021299835.1 Saprospiraceae bacterium
ACTTATGGTAACGGCAAATCAGACGCCATTTGCCATGCTACTTCTACAGATGGTATTCATTTTGAAAGAAATGCTACCAATCCTATTTTTCACCCAACACCAAGTGACTGGTCTAGCGGAAGGGCAATAGACGCTGAGTTTGTTTCTTATAAAAACCAGTTTTTTTTGTATTATGCCACACGTGATACGAGTTATAAAATCCAACAGCAAGGGGTCGCTAAAACCACCCTAAATTCTGATTTCTCAAAGAATAGCTGGTCTGAGGTGACTGGTATGCCTATGTTAAAACCAACATTACCTTGGGAGAAAAATTGTATTGAAGCCGCATCTTGTATCAGAAAAGGTAAATTTTTATTTATGTTTTATGCCGGTGCCTATAATAATGAACCGCAACAAATAGGAGTAGCAAAAAGTAAAGATGGTATCCATTGGGAAAGAGTTTTTACATCGCCTTTTCTGAAGAATGGTGAACCGGGTTCCTGGAATGAAAGTGAAAGCGGTCACCCTCATATTTTAAAGTCACAAGATGGTAAATACTATCTTTTTTATCAGGGGAATAAGGATAAAGGTAAAAGTTGGTATATTTCAAAAGTTGAAATTGGTTGGAAAAAGGGTCTGCCCTTTCTGAAATAATAAATAATTGGATGATGAAAAAGTTCTTATTGATATTTTTATGTCTTGCTCATTACATTTCATGGGCTCAAATCACCCCAAGACATATTTTGGAGAAGGCTTACTCCATTGAAAAGGTGAAAGAAACCCTTATTCCTTTAAAGGATTATAAGCCTTATCCAACATCAGTGGAGGATTGGAAAAAAGTGGTTCCGGATTCTATTATTCAACAAGTGATAAAAAATGGCGAAGAGGCTTTATCCTCCACATTTGAACCAATTTCTGGTTCTATGTCTCTCGATTTCGTTAGGTCTGGCGATAGATCCGTTCACGGTAAATTATCTTTTGGGAAACGAAACAGATTGACCGCTATCATTTTAGCTGAAAGTGTAGAAGGTAAGGGCAGATTTATGGAGGCTATTTTTAATGGAATTTGGTCTATTTGTGAGGAGAGTTTTTGGGGAGTTCCTGCCCATATAAGCGGGACTGGGTTGCCTGATGTCGAAAATCCTGTGGTTGATCTTTTTTCTGCAGAAACAGCATCCGTTTTGGCAATGGCCGATTATTTTGTAGGGGATAAACTGGATAAAATCAATAAACTCATTCGGAAACGTATCTATTTTGAAACAAACCGACGAATATTTATACCTATGACTACCCATTCAGATCGATATGGCTGGATGAGCAAAACACGTCCAGTAAATAATTGGAATCCCTGGATTATGTCCAATTGGTTGATGAGTACCTTGCTTTTAGAGCAAAATGATCAAAGACGTGTAGATATGGTTTATTCAGCCATGAAGGGACTTGACCTATATATCAATGGGTTAGGAGAAGATGGTGGTTGTGACGAAGGGCCAAGTTATTGGTTTGCCGCAGGAGGAAGTGTTTTTGATTGTTTGGAACTTTTGGATAAATCAACGGCTGGTAATATCAATATTTATAAGGAACCTATTATTCAAAAAATGGCGGCTTATGTTTATAAGGCGCACATTGATGGATTTTATTTCACCAATTTTGCCGATGCAGATCCCGTGTTAAAACCTGACGGTCTCATGCTCTTCAGATTTGGAAAAGCGCTAAAAGATGAAAATATGATTCAATTTGGTCAATGGGCTAACCTGAATTTTAATCGCTTCGAGGTCAGTGGTAACCAAAGGATGAGGACTATTGAAAATATGATGACCATCAAAGATATTCCATCACAGACAACCTACCAACCTGTTCAGGATGCATGGATCAGTGATATTCAGGTAATGACTGCCCGATCGGCTAATGGTTTATATCTGGCTGCCCATGGTGGACATAATGCGGAAAGTCACAAGCAAGCGATATGATCTTTGGTTTACTCAATCAAAATATCATAATCTTCCCATAATTAATGGCATAGGACAAAAAGAGGGTAGGGTGTTTGAAGCTGGTAATGTCACTTGTCAAATGAATGAAAAATCTGCCACTCTTCAAATGGATTTGGCAACGGCTTATCCTAAAGAAGCTAAAATTAATAAATGGCTGAGAACTTTAACGCTGCAAAGAGATAAGGAGAAAATCATTTTAGCTGATGATTATGTATTAGAAAATATCCCATCGTCTTTACAACATATTTTTATGACTGTTTGTGAGGTAGATATATCTGTACCTGGTAAAATTCTACTTACCAGTCAGTCCAGTGAAAACCATAAAGAAGCTAATCCAACCCGACTGCTCATCGAATATAATCAGGCCTTATGGTCTGTATCAACTGATTTCCCTTCTACTGAGGGAATGGAATATTCAAGTTTTAAGACAAAATGGAATGGAAGTCAGGTACAGCGTATACTGCTAACTTCCAGGAGTTTGGATGCAAAAGGTAAATATCAGTTTACCATGTCAAAAGGTTAGCAGTTTATTTATTTTGCAAGAAGTATTGCGTTTTATAAAATTATAAATTAACTTTGTGTTTCAAAGTACTTTAAATGAAAAATGAAACGGATTATTTACGTGATATAGGGGAAATTAGAACCTTGATGGAACGTTCTTCTAAATTCATTTCCTTGTCCGGGTGGGCAGGTATTTTTGCAGGTATTTATGCGTTGGCAGGTGTCTATGTGGCTATTACCTATCTACATTTTAATCCTCAATCTCTTTATCTCGAGAAAGGAGAAGCGCAGAATATTTCCGGCAACTTTTTATCTGTCGTTTTATTGGCTTTGGCTATTTTCTTATTAGCTATTACCACCGCTATCTACTTTACCCGCCGGCGGGCTAAGAAAAAAGAGGAAATACTTTGGACGCCCGCGGCAAGAAGGTTAATGGCAGAGGTTTCTTTGCCTCTTATTATTGGTGGGGTCTTACTATTGATTTGCCTGTCAAAAGGATTGGTTGGATTTTTAGCACCTCTGTCTCTATTATTCTATGGAATAGCTCTTTTTACGATTAGTAAGTTTACATATATTGAGGTTAGGGTATTAGGATTGATTGAAATTGTCTTAGGATTGGCTGGTACTTATTTCATAAACTGGGGCATACTTTTTTGGGCTATTGGTTTTGGCATCGTTCATATCGTTTATGGTATCTATGTATATTTTAAATACGAAAGGTGAAAATATCAATAGATAGTTTGCAGAAGGCTTTTGAAAGTCGCGTACGATTAGGTATCATGTCCATTCTAATTTTGCATGACTGGGTTGAATTCGTAGAGCTAAAAGAATTATTAAAGGTGACGGATGGTAATCTGGCCAGCCACCTCTCAGCGCTTGAAAAATTACATTTTATTCAAACCAAAAAGCAATTTATTGGAAACAAACCTAACACCAGTTATGCTGCTACCAAATTGGGCAGAGAGTCTTTCGGCTATCACCTGAGTGCTCTCGAGGACTTGATTAAAGGTATCAACAAATAATTTTTTTATTATATAACTTTGAAAAACAAAGTACTTTAAAATATTTCAATATGAAAAATGAATTGAATGATCTGTTGGATCAACCAAAGGAATTGGAGACATTGTATAGAAACAATAAGGTTCAATTTAAACAAGCTTTTGTAGATCTTTATCCGCTTATTAAAGACAAACCGCTAGCTGAATTTTGGATTCATCGCTTAAATTATGAAGGAGAGGAAATTCAATGGGGTTCTAAAAAAGAACTAATATTCGTTTTGATAGCCGCTGTAGTGGCTGGATTAATAGCTAAAATGCCTGCTTATACAGGTATTGGAGAGGAATTCTTTTATTCCAGAAATATTGGTTTTATTGTTTTTCCCACTCTAATGGCTTACTTCGCCTGGAAAAATAATTTTAGCCTCAGTAAATGGATCATATTATCGCTCATTTCTTTGGTATCACTACTTTTCATTAATCTTTTTCCAAATAATCCGCAAAGCGATACTTTAACCCTGTCTTGTATTCATTTACTCCTCTTTCTTTGGTCTGCGTTGGGTTATTCCTTCGTTGGGGATACCAAAAATACCTATAAAAGACTCGATTTTCTTCGTTTCAATGGTGACTTTGTGGTTATGAGCACTTTGATTCTCATTGCAGGAGGTATAACCACAGGCATTACCATCGGTCTTTTTTCTCTCATTGGTTATGAAATAGAGACCTTTTATTTTGAAAATGTAGTTGTATTGGGATTGGCTGCCGTCCCATTATTGGCAACCTATCTGACCCAGACTAATCCACAATTGGTAAGTAAGGTTTCACCTGTCATTGCAAGAATATTTAGCCCAATCGTCTTAGTAATTCTAGTAATTTATTTGGGTGCCATTTTTTATTCTGGAAAAGACCCATATAATGACAGGGATTTTTTACTTCTATTTAATGTTCTTTTAATCGCCGTTATGGCACTCATCTTTTTTTCCGTAGCTGAAGCAAGCAACTCAGAAAAAAGTAGGACAGAAAAATATATCCTTTTTATGCTGTCTGCGATAACCATTATCGTAAATGGCATCGCTCTTTCTGCCATTTTATTTAGAATTTCTGAGATGGGTATAACACCGAATCGTTTAG
>JAJTER010000091.1 GCA_021299835.1 Saprospiraceae bacterium
GTAGGCTGATTGCCTGAAACGGTATAACTTACTATAGGTTCGAAATTATAAGTAGTAGAAATATGGTCTTGAAGTTCTTTATTCCTTATAGCTTTATCTATGGATGAATGAAATGAAACAGCATTTTTAATGGGAAATTGTTCCATCGCCTTCCTGAGTGCCAACATAGAAGCTAAGGAACGGGCTTCTGTTTCTTTTTTCCATTTGTCATTTAATTGAACCAGGTTGTTTTGTTTGATAAAATCAGAAATCTCAGACTTTCCCACTTCAATAGTAATGACTTTATAATCAGTCAATAAACTAAGTTCTATAGCTTCTTTAAAGCTCATCTGCGTAAATACTTCACCATAGATTGAAGTATTATTCATAGAAATAATACTGTCATCTGAGCCAAGATAAAACTGTTCTGTGGCTGTCATAAAGATTCTTTTAGAAATAGATATGTTTTCTTCTAAAAGAAGGTGACTGAATAGTTTTTTATCTGAACCTACCGTTTTGTGTGCTTCATCAAAAATGCCAACATCAAAGGAAATATCTAAATTTTTTGAAATTTCAGCAATGATTCGACCACTTTGGTAAGTTGTAAAAACAATAATATTTTCTCCTTTATTCTTTTTTAACCATTGTTCTATATAAACAGGGTCAGTCTGACAAGGTACTCCAATATTTTCTGTGTAAATGACTACATCTTCATCTTTACCTATTCCTTCATCAGAACAAATACAAAGCCATTTGACTGGTACATTTAATGCAGCCATTTGACTAAGATAAACTTCTAATGTTTGTTTTATCAGGGATAAACTTGGAACAGCAATTAATGTGGTTTTAGACCTTAAAGCTTGAGTTATCCAAAGTCCGGTAAGGCTCTTACCTGAGCCACAAGGAAATATAAGTTTACCTCTTGTGTTAGTGCTATTGCTGAAGTATCTAACAGCATCTTTGATGGCTTTTTCCTAATGTTCTTTGGGTTCAAATATTTTATATGTTGGTTTTTTTCCGTTAAGTATATCTTCTATTTGATGAAAAAAATCAGGTCCAAGATTATTCTAGTCATCAGATAGAATTAAATTAATAGGCTTTGTTTTAAGTTTTTGGAAATTATGAGACGTTGAATCAGCCGTTGAACAAATATAACCTTGAGTCAATTTTGGATTACTTTCAAGCAATGAAATGAATGTGGCAACTTCTTTAAAAGTAATGGATTTCGAATTATCATCATGGAATTTACATTGGATGGCATGATATTCATCTCCTGATTTTGCAATAATATCTATGCCTAAATCTTGTGAGGGTAAACCTAAAATTTCAAGTTCTTTTGCAGGTAATTCAGAGAACAACCAGATATTATCATAAAACTGATATTTAGGATCAATTTCAAAATATAGTTTAGTAATATTTTCAAAGGCATCTCCTTTTTCTTTTTTAGAAAGAGAGGTAAATTTCTGCATTAGGTCATCCCAAGTGCTAATATCTTTACTCAAAATACTTAGGATATTCATAATTTAATTATATAGTTAAGTTAAATTAAAAGCAAATTACAAAATTATATTGCCATGACCCAATATCAAGGGAATTTAGAGAATTTGATTCTTCCAAATTTTATAGAATTTTTGCATTTGCCTACCTTTCGAATTAAAAAATCGGAAAAAGATGGCAAATAAACCCGTTACCATGAATAGGATCAGATTAATCATTCAAAGCCTAAATCAAGGCGAGAGTATAATGGAAATAAGTCGTAAATACTGCGTATCCAGAAACACCATCAAGAAACACCGTAACTCACTGAGTTTAGATGGTTCTGTAACAGCGCCCATCACTGGATTGAGTGATGAGCAATTATCGGATCAACTACAGAGTCCCTGAAGGAAGAAGATAGTGGAACCCGATTCGGTCGGCTCAAAACTAAAAAAGAATTCGTCCTCAAAGCGCTTGCTAATAAGCATATGACCAATCAGCTGCTACGGGAACAATACAAAGAAGAAGAGGGAGATAATGCTTATAGCAACTTTCAGTTTGGTCATTTCCTACATGTTGAAAAGTTTTGTACTTTTGTTTTTACCCTATTTGTATTGCTTTCCATCAGAACAGCTTGCGAGTCTTCTTCAAAGAATGTTTATTTAACTAAAGATAATACACCCTCCAGGCTTTGATAGGGTAACGGATTATAAGGTGGTTTGTGGAGGTGTTTAGGTATTAGGTATTAGGTATTTGTGTTTATTTTGTCCCAAATATAGGTAATAATTGGGACAGATATTGGTGTATGTTTGTCGTAAATTAATGCTAAATGTGCGACAAAAACGAGTGAAAATATAAATTTTTGTGTTTGATAATTAATTATTTACAACAAACTGTTTTGCAGGTAGGGTTTTGCGGAAAAACTTCAGCATTAATTCCTACTTTGTCAGTTAATTTGTTTGGTCAAATATGTCCCAAATATTTACTATATTTGGGACAAAATATTTTATTAAATGGCAGATCTATCTATACATAAGCAAATAGAAGCCCGTATTAAAAAACTAGGCAGGGGTTGCATCTTGTTCCCTGCAGATTTTTATAGTTTGGGCAGCACCGAGGCTATAAAGAAAATTTTGCTTCGGCTAGAGAAAAAAGGCATGCTTATTCGGTTGGCTTTTGGCATTTATTTATATCCCAAGCAAAGTAAGCTATTGGGAAATATTACACCTTCATTAGAAGAAATAGCAAAAGCTATTGCCAAACGAGATAAAGCACGAATTGTACCTGCCGGAAGTTATGCATTAAATGCTTTAGGGCTTTCTACCCAAGTGCCCTTAAATGCAGTTTACCTTACTGACGGGGCAGCCAGAAAAGTAAAAGTGGGCAAGCGAACTATATTATTTAAAAAAGCAAGTCCTAAAAATTTAGCTGCCGTAGGCCCTATTAGTGGCTTGGCTATACAGGCACTTAAAGCCATTGGAGAAGGGAGAGTAATCATAGAAGAAGAGCAACAGCTACTAAAGCTTCTTAAAAAAGAAAATCAGGAGGCATTAAAACAGGACATAGCCTTGGCACCTGAATGGATTAAAATAATTATGAAAAAAGCAATAATAGCAGCCTGATGAATGCAAAAGCAATAAGCCGTTGGCTACAACTTAGTACAACAGACAAGCAAGCCATTTTTAATGAAGTGTCTGCACAAATTAATCTGCCTTCAGCTGCTATAGAAAAAGATTGGTGGGTGGTTCGTACATTGGAATTGGTATTTGCCAGTTCCATCGCACCGCATACCGTTTTCAAAGGTGGAACATCGCTAAGCAAAGCCTGGAATTTAATTGATCGCTTTTCGGAAGATATTGACCTGGCATTGGATAGAAGATTTTTAGGAATTGAAAAGCCAGATAGCGAAATGACTGGTTCGCAAGTATCTAAGTTGAGAAAGCTTTCGGCAAAGTTTATCACGGAAAAATATTTTCCGGAACTATCTGAATTATTTAAAGCAGCAGGATTAAAAGTTGAAATAAAACTTGGTGAAATAAAAACAGATGACCAGGATCCGCTAATTATTGAAATTTACTACGATACGCTAACAGACCAAATTCCTTACCTGAAGCCAAGGGTGTTGATTGACATAGGCAGCCGTTCTTTAATAGAGCCATTCAATGAAAGAAGTTTCACTTCAATGGTAGGAGAAAAATATAAAGGGAAAGCATTTGCTGATAACAATATTGTCATCCCATCTGTTAACCCCCAAAGAACCTTTTTGGAGAAGATTTTCCTGCTGCATGAGGAATTTCAATTGCCCATAGAAAAAATAAAAGTAGAACGTAAAAGCCGTCATTTATACGATGTAGAAAAGCTGATGGATACGGAATATGCCACGGCAGCATTGGGTAATAAAGCATTGTATCAAACCATTGTTGAACATAGGGCAAAACTTACCCCCTTAAGAGGTATAGATTACGCCAATCATACGCCTGATAAAATTAACCCAATTCCACCTGATGCAATGATGGGAGAATGGGAAATGGATTATCAAATCATGCAGGAAAGTATGCTAAACAACCCATCTTTACCATTCGATAAATTGATAGAACGAATGCAAGAAATAAAATCCCGAATTAATAATCTGCCAACTGCCCACTGATAACTGCAAACTATGTTACCATTCCAACAAGCATACGAAGTACAACATTATATCCTGGAATATCTTTAAAGCTACTTTTAGCTTTAAAGATAAAACCGTTCATGAGGCTTCTTAAAAGTTTGTAACTGATGCGGAAGATGGCATTTTTAAAGAGCCTTATGTTTCAGTGAAATTACCATTCGTAAAAGCTACCAATGATGACTCATTCCATTGAAAAAATACACTATTGTGCAAATTTGAGGTTTTTTATTGTGCAAATTTGAGACTTGCTATTCGTCGTTATAGCGTTGAAGGGTTTCGACGATGTGACTGCATGTCTATTCCGGGTGAAAGTGAGCCACTCAGATTAAACTGACTCAACATAAAAATCTAAACATTAGGATGATATCCAGAGCTTTTTTATAAACTCCTTGTTGGCAGGGATTTCTAAATGAAGATCGGAGGCGTAGTAGAGGAACATTGTCTGCACTATGATTCGTTTGATTCTTATGATTTGATGTTTCTAAATCATGTTCATCATTCAAATCAGGTAAATCGTAGTTCAGACATTTATCATTTGCCATCGCCTAATTTTTTAAGATTCGAGTTGCCATTCAAATTAGAGCCTGGGGCTTTTATCCTATTTAAGGCGTTGAAACGCTGGAATAAGATAGTGAGTGAAAAGCTATTGGAACCAGCCATGTTTTTAATTCCATCGAATGCTAAGGAATTAAAATGAGTATTTCGCCATTGTTCCCAAAGTTCAGTGAACTAAATAGTACTTCGGTTGCTTAGCCAGTTTTTGGAGAATATAGTCACTCCGCTCGGCATCTCTGTGGCGGGCAATGTCTGTTATAGAAAATAATCGTCCTGACGCTGCATAATAATGTTCACTGAAAGACACCGAGTATTGATAGTTGATTTCTTTTCTTTGGCCATGATTATTTAAAGGTTAAAACCATCTCGAGGTTATGCTCGGTATGGTTATTCAATTAATTTCTTTATATGTTGCCACATTGTAATATTTCTCTTCAACAACATCTGGCTCCATTTTTCCTTTTGCGAATTCAAGATACACAAACGAAAGATGCAACTAGAATAAAGAGATTAGCTCTCAAATTAAATTGGTATTTTCATTCGTCATTCACAGGATTTAAATTAAATCTATATTTTTAAGGAGTTTTCCTCAAAATTCAATGTTGCCATGAAATTTCTTACATCCCTCCAACCTTTGCTGGTCATTCAAAACTGCCCTCTCTCAATTTTTCAAATGAAACCAATCAAACTCATACTTAGTATTATTCTTATCGGGATTTACCTAAATTCCGTAAAGGCTCAAAATCTCAATCAGGTCCTTCGATCCGAACTCAGTTCCACCAATCCAGGAATCCTATTTTCCATGGAGTCAGGAGACAAACAAATCTCTTGGTCGGGTGCGGCAGGAATCAACGATCTATCCATTGGAGATTCCTTGCAGGTTCGCCGAACATTTCGAATTGCAAGCGTTACTAAAACTTATGTTGCAGCTGCGATTCTTAGGCTGATGGAAAAAAAGATTTTACGTTTGGAAGACCCAATTTCAAAGCATCTCTCACCCACTCACGCTGGAATCCTGTCACAAGACTATGACTTGGAGCAGATTACCATCGAGCAAATATTAAGACACTCCGCAGGTTTTTTTGACCATACACATGCTCCTGAATTCTTCGACAGAATATTCTCCACTCCCGGTTATGAGTGGACTCGAACTGCCCAGCTTCAGTTAGGTGTTGAAAAAGGGGAACGGATTGGTACTCCAGGAACTCAATTTAGCTATTCGGATATGGGCTATGTGATTTTGGGGGAACTCATTGAAACCTATACTGGAAAGTCCTTGGACGGGGGCATCAAAGAACTGCTTGGATTTGAAAAATTAGGTCTCGACCGAACAGATTTTGAACGAATTGATACCCAAACCGATCTACTTCGAATTCACCAATACCTTCAGGGAAAAGACACTTACAACTTTAGCCCGACCATCGATTATTATGGCGGGGGAGGAATTCTTTCGAATTCAGAAGAATTAATCGACTTTTTCCAAGCTCTTTTTCAAGGCAAAATTTTTGAAAACCCCGCAACTTTAAATCTCATGTTGAAGCCGGTATCGTATTCAATTAAGCCAAAATTAGACTACCAGATGGGCATGTACAAAGTACAGGTGAAAGGAATGGATGCGTATTGTCATTCTGGCTTTTGGGGAACGCAAGTCCTCTATATTCCAAAGATGGATCTATACCTGGCGGCCAATTATTCAGGCGGTTGGGGAGGTGGAATGGTGGCCCCCATTTTTGATAAATTTTTGAATGCAATGGAAAAAGTTATTCCAAACAATAAATGACCAAGAACTGGGACTATTATTAACAGGAAACTTCATTGAAAAGGGTGTGTTATAGTGAATGGATGAATAAAATATTTATAATTGGAAACAAAAGTGATCTGAAGATTCACTTATCGAGACAGATGTAGTATATTGACTAAAGTTAGTTTCGCTAATATATCAGTTAGTGCACAGCTCAAAACCGACATCAATAAAAAAGCAAAATGAATATTACGATCATAGGAGCCTCGGCTGGAATAGGAATAGAAACTGTAAAAAGAGGATTAGATAGAAATCATTCGATAACGACCCTATCTCGGTCTAACATTGAAATAGAAGAGAAAAAATTGTTAAAAGTGATAATTGGTGATGCAACTAATAAAGCTGACCTATTAAGTTCAATCCAAAACGCAGATGCTATAATTGTAACATTGGGGACTAGTAAGAATATGAATGCTACTACTCTTTTTTCAGATTTTGCACAATTAATGGTGGAAATTCATAAGGAGAACAAAATAGATGTTCCATTTATTTTTGTTACTGGATTTGGAGCCGGAGAAAGTAAAAATTATGTTCCCTGGCTTGTAAAAATGTTTTTAAAATACTTTTTAAAAGACGTTTATGCTGACAAAACTAAAATGGAAGAAATTATTACTCATTCAGATCTGAATTGGACCGTTGTGAGGCCAGGAAGGCTACTAGACAAGGAATTGACAGAAAAATACCGTATTGAAAACAAATTATTCAAAGGAATTAATATAGGTGGAATTAATAGAGCTGACGTAGCAGATTTTTTAATTAAACAAGCAGAAAAACAAACTGAATTAAAAAAATACATTGCTATATCTGAGAAATAGGATAAAATTATAGCAGAACACCTAACCGCACCTGCAAGAATTTGGCGCTTCAATGCAGCGTATGATAGTTTTTTGGTAGCCGTCTTTCCCTAGTACATATTTTTTGCTTAAAACGCTCTTTTTAGTCTTAAGGGTAAAAATGAATCAGGTTTACACAGTAAGTCAGTAAAGGAAATTTTCCTAGATTAGGAGAAATCTTCTTTATCAGTTCGGGATTATTTTCTGTCAAGAAAAATATCCACTTGCCTTTACTACCATTGTCAAAGCAAACTACCTTTGTTGCCGAATTAGAAAATTAAGTAACTGTCCACCTTCAAAATATGGGATTCGTATGGAGCTAAATGAATTTAAAAACCAGTTATATGATGATTTAGTTCAATTAATTGAAGAATCACGAGCTTTTGTAGCGAACACAGCCAATAAAACAATTACGTTGATGTATTGGAAAATTGGCCATCGAATTAATATATATTTAATTGATAATCAAATATCTGGGTACGGTAAACAAATTATGTCACAGTTGGCGACACAATTGCAGCAACATTTTGGAAAGCGGGGTTTTCAAGAACGGAATATTCGCAGAATGATGCAGTTTGCTGAATTATTTCCTGATTTTCAATTTGTGTCGCAGGCTGCGACCAAATTAAGTTGGTCGCACTTCATAGAGCTTTTATCTCTGAAAGAAGAAATTAAAAGGGATTTTTACTTGACTATGACTTTGAATGAAACATGGGGTAGAGATGCGTTAAGAGGTAAAATAGATGGAATGTTATTTGAGCGTACACTTATTAGATAAACTGCATAAAGAACTGGAACTAAAACGCCAACTTTTTGAAAACAGAAAGGGGGACGACAATGAATGATAAAATAACGGGATACACACAATAGGCACTAAGATTCTTTCATTATGCTCTCTGTGCAACTTCCGTTACTAACTCGACAAATGCTGTTGGTGTTGAATTTTGCTTTTGAATAAATCTCATTGTTTTTTAGCATTCAAAAGTTCAATAATAGCATTTACCTTAATAACTTCGCTATCAGTTCCATCCAATAAGTTATTTAATTCTAAAGCTATGGCAGAAAGGGTGTCTAATTCTTCTTCAGTTGAATCTGGGTTTTTTTCGAATTCAACTTCAAGATTTTCGTAATTCTTAAAGTTCTCTATTTTAATTTTATCAATTCTCATAAGGTCAAATTTATAACTATCAAAGTAACGTCATTAATACACATGTCATTTCCTTGTGCTTTGTATAAAGTCATAATAAAAACCCCGTTAGCTTACATTTACTTTTCTGGTAAATTAGCGCGTATTTCTTCAATTTGGCCTAAAGTTAATCCGGTAATGTCAGCAATAAATGTATCTTCAAATCCCTTAATCATTAAATTTTTAGCAATCTCAACATTTCTGTCTTGTCTTACTTTATCTTCCGCCCCTAATCTTAAGGAGAGTATTTCACTCGCTTTGTAATGAAGATAATCCAAATATCGATTATAACCGTATTGTTGTTCTTTATCCAAGCGCATAATGTCTAAGACTTCTTTTGCCTCTGCTAAGCCTTTAGCTTTAAATTCGTCTTTGACCTCGCTGTTTTTCAAGAAGTAAACCCATTCATCAAGCGTATCTTTAGCTATGTCGTTAAATTTATTGACTTTAATAATATAATACTCAGGAAAAAAATCCGAAATTTCTTTTTTAGTAAAAGTTTGTTTCTGTTGTATAGAAAGTTGTAAGGTATCTTTTTCGTGTAAGCCCTCAAAATTCGTCTTGCCTTTATAAACATAATCTTTTCCCTGCCCGAGGTCAAAATAAACTATATTTATGGAAATGACCTTTTTGATTTCAGAATAAGGCTGTCCTAATGATATATTTTCTATTAAAGCTTTTGAAGTACCATAGATCATCCGGTGAAAAAAATCAATCTCGTAAGTATTTTGAATCTCAACGATAATTAGCTCATTTTTTGAATTTTGTGTCAGGATATCTACCCTGTTATACTTGTCATTCTCTGTATCTTGATTGCTCTCGCTTTCTAAAATTTTTTGGATTTTGATGTCGTCAAACAAAAGTTCAGACAAAAAGCCTTCTAAGACTACAAAGTTAGCCTTGTTTCGAAGTAATTTCTTTACTGCCCAATCAAAACGAATAAGCTTTTTAGTCATTCAAGGGTTTATTTCTTTTTGCTATCCAAAGGGCACTAACCAGCACAATAAATATCAGAACAAGACCCACCAGGGCTGCCTGACTTAGAAATGGCGCATCTTCAGTTCTCGCTGCGCGAATGCCCCATAAAGCCCACATTATGACAAGAGAATAACTTGCTGTTTTTTCCACCCAAATAAAGTAAATAGCCAATATAGTTGCTGTAATCATCATAATGAGACTCCAGGTGACAGGTGAAATGCCAAATCCATTCCAATCTATTTTGACCAGTAATGCGGTTGTATTGGCTATGGTGGCCACACTTATCCAACCCAGATAAACCAAAAATGGGGTGTACAAGAGAAAAGATTGCGTCTTGTTTAGTGAGTTTTCTTTTTCTTTTCCTGTTATGAAAATATAGATGAGCGTGCTCAAAAAGACTAGCATGATGAGTACACTCGTCCAGATCCATAAATAGTGCCAGGCCAAAATCCAGCTTGCATTTAAAAAGCAGGTTACTAAAAACCATTTATTGATAACCGATAAATAGGCAGCAACTTTTGGAAATTTGTCCGATAGGACGGTGAAATAAGTATAAGAAATAGCGTAATTGATCAGTAACAGATAGATAATTCCCCAAATAGAAAAGGTGAATCCCGCGGGAACAAAATAATTGGGATAAAAAGCGGATATCTGACCTGTATTTAATTGGTTGATAGGCAATATATTAGCTAACGCATTGGCCGCTATCATTGCTGAAAGAAATATCCAGGTAACCAATATATTAACTAATTTCATATTTATTTGGTTTTGTAAAGTACCTGACGGTCTCCTTTTATTTTATCTGAAACAAGATAGTCATCATAATTCATTAAACTGTCAATGATTCCTTTGGGTGCCAATTCAATAATTCTATTGGCAACAGAGGCGGTCAAGGCATGGTCATGAGAACAGAACAATAAATTGCCTTTAAAGGTCTGCATGGCGGTATTCAACGCCGTAATAGATTCCAGATCGAGGTGATTGGTAGGTTCGTCCAACAACACAAAATTAGGTGAACCTAACATGACCTTAGCCAGCATGCAACGTACTTTTTCTCCTCCAGAAAGGACACTCGATTTTTTCTGAACCTCTTCACCACTAAAAAGCATTCTGCCTAAGAAACTTCTAATAAACTGCTCGTCCTTATTTTGCGCAAACTGTCTGAGCCAATTGATCAAGTCGATATCATTTTCTGCTGAAAAATATTCCTGATTTTCATTAGGTAAATAGCCCACTGTAATCGTTTGTCCAAATTCAAAACTACCTTTTTCAGCAGCTTGTTTTCCAGCAATGATTTGGAAAAATGAGGAAACAGCTATAGGGTTTTGACTGATGATAGCTATTTTTTCTCCTTGATTAACTGTAAAAGAAACGTTGGAAAATAAGATATTACCCTCAGAATCCTTGGCACTCAAATCTTTAACAGCTAATAATTGATCTCCAGGCTCCCTTTCCATCTGGAAGTGGATGAAAGGATATTTCCTGCTGGACGGTTTGATTTCCTCTAAATTTAATTTCTCCAAGGCTTTTTTCCTCGAGGTTGCTTGTTTCGATTTTGAGGCATTGGCGCTGAATCGTTGGATAAATTCTAACATATCCTGACGCTTTTGCTCAATTTTCTTGTTCTTATTGGCAATTTGCTGCGCCATTAACTGGCTCGATTCATACCAGAAGGTATAATTTCCAGTGTAAATATTTATTTTTTGAAAATCTATATCGGCTATGTGCGTGCACACCATATCCAAAAAATAACGGTCATGGGAAACCACAATAACCGTATTTTTAAAATCGGCAAGGAAATCGGCTAACCAGGTAATGGTTTCGGCATCCAGGTCATTGGTAGGTTCATCCAAAAGTAAAATATCGGGATTTCCGAAGAGAGATTGTGCCAACAAGGTCTTCACCTTTTCCGGACCACTTAGGTTTTTTACCAGTCGATAGTGTAAATCTTCTTTTACACCAAGATTACTCAGTAGCGTGGCGGCATCACTTTCAGCGGTCCAACCACCCATTTCACCATATTTATTTTCCAGATCTGCCGCGCGTAATCCGTCCGCCTCAGTAGCATCCGGATCCATATAAATGTTGTTTTTTTCAACTTGAATGGCATACATTTCCTTATGCCCCATCATTACCGTATCTAATACAGAATATTCCTCAAATTCAAAATGATTTTGTTTTAATACCGCCATCCGGTTTCCAGGCTCTATGGAGACGGAACCTCTATTAGGATTAATTTCACCAGATAATATTTTCAGGAAAGTGGATTTTCCAGCACCATTTGCACCAATGACACCATAACAATTTCCACGGGTAAACTTAATATTTACTTCGTTGAATAGAAATCTTCTACCATATTGTAGCGAAACGTCATTTACTGTAACCATATAACATTATTATTGAAACGCGAAGGTAAAAAAAGTCGGGCATATAATGGAAATTAACTCCTTGCTTGCTAACTTACACGTAAATAAATGCTGTAAAATGAAAAAACTTATACCTCTCATTGGACTTTTCATAATGTCAACCATGTTGTTCTCCCCTTTACATGCCCAAAAGGATGCGGCGATTAAAGTGGTTGTTGCGGGTACTTCCCATGGACATTCTGGTTGGATTTTAAATAAATTGGACAGACCTGAAATGCAGGTTATAGGTATTTATGAACCAGACCAGGATCTGGCTGAAAAGCAATCGTTAAGGTACAAAATACCTAAGGAATTATTTTTCAATGATTTAAAAATGGCATTGGATAAATTAAAACCTGAAGCAGTGTTGGCATTCGGCGCTATAAAGGAACATTTGGAGGTAGTGGAAGTTGCCGCTCCTCTCGGTATTCACATCATGGTGGAAAAACCGCTGGCAGCAAATTTGGAGGATGCCTTAAAAATGCAGCAATTGGCAAATAAATATAAGGTAATGCTACTGACTAATTATGAAACGTCCTGGTACCCATCCACCGCTGAAAGTTTTAGATTAGTTAAGGATAGTAATTTTGTTGGTCAAATAAGAAAAGTGGTTTTTCATCACGGTCATCAGGGGCCAAAAGAAATTGGCGTAGGGGACGAATTTTTTAAATGGCTGACTGATCCCGTTTTAAATGGTGGTGGGGCCTTGATGGATTTTGGTTGTTATGGCGCTAATCTGGCAACTTATCTATTAAAAGGTCAGGAACCTGTGTCGGTCACCGCTGTGACGAATCAATTTAAGCCACATATTTATCCAAAAGTAGATGACGATGCTACCATTATTTTAAATTATCCTTCCCTTCAAGTGATTATTCAGGCGTCATGGAATTGGACATACAATAGGAAAGATATGGAGATTTATGGCGACAGTGCCTCTATTACTGCTCTGAATGCCAATAAGATGCGCTTCAGAAATAGCAAAAATGGAGCGGAATACGAAAAAACGGTGACGGATAAAGATATAGCCGTTTATACCAATCCTTTTTCTTACCTGTATGCGGTGTTGAGAGGAAAGGAGAAGCCAGAACCTTTTGGACTTTATACCCTGGAAAATAATGTGATGGTAAATAGGATCTTAGAGGCAGCAAAAATATCAGCTGCAACAGGAAAAACAGTGAAACTGAAATAGAATGGTGAAATATTCAACATTTAAGGTCCTAAAAATAGATTTATGTAAGAAAGGTTACTTAAATTTTTAAAAAAAAGGTATATTGGTACTGCATGTGATTTATTAACCTAAAAACACTTAAAATATTCATTATGGTAAATGACAAACGACTTTTTTATGGTAGTTGCCTTGCATTGATAACTACAGCTCTTTCTTTTAGTATAAGAGCAGGTATTTTGCCCCAGTTAGGAGAGCAATTGAATCTTTCAGCGGAACAGCTTGGATTTATAAACTCTATGTGGTTTCTAGGCTTTCCTTTATCTATGGTTGTTGGAGGTCTTGTTTATTACACGGTTGGGCCAAAAAAAATCATGCAATTTGCTTTTTTCGCCCATGCAGTAGGTATTCTTCTTACCATTTATTCAGGAAGTTATATGGGCTTGCTTATTTCAACTTTCCTTATTGGATTAGGTAATGGCTGTACGGAAGCCGCTTGTAATCCAATGATTTCTGATACTTATGAAGGCGTGAAGATGAGCAAAATGATGAATCGTTTTCACATGTGGTTCCCTGGCGGTATCGTTATAGGAAGTCTTGTTTCTAAATTTATGACAGACGCTGGTTTCGGATGGGAGTCACAGATTTGGGTGATTATGATACCAACCGTAGTTTATGCTTACTTGTTTTTCGGTCAGGAATTCCCAAAACCAAAGGTTGCCTTGTCCGCTTCAATCAGTGAAAATTTCAAGGCAATGGCTACGCCTCTTTTCATATTTATGTTTGCTTGTATGGCCCTTACGGCTATTTCCGAATTCGGCCCTCAACAGTGGACAGGTATCATTTTGGCAAAAAGTGGTGCACAACCTATGTTGATTTTAGCACTGGTTACTGGTCTGATGGCCGTTGCCCGTTATTTTGGAGGTGAAGTGGTTCATAAATTAGATCAAACTGGTGTTTTACTCGGATCAGCAGTTTTGGCTACCATTGGTATTTATTTATTTAGTACGCAGACAGGCACCATGGCTTATGCTGCAGCTATCATTTATGCGTTAGGAATTGCTTATTTCTGGCCAAATATGATTGGTTTTATTGCTGCCAAAATTCCAAAAAGTGGTGCCTTAGGTATGTCAATCGTAGGTGCAGTAGGCATGTTCTCTTCCTCTATTTTTCAACCCATTATTGGTAGATGGATAGACAGTGATAAAGCTGAACAGGCAGCATTGGGTCTTACCGGTGATGATCTTGTTCAATACTGGTCTATGAATAGTAACTTTAAATTGTTCCCCATCAATGCGATTTTCAAAGACAAATAATTTAATTGAATCGTGAATGAAATAATTTCTGTGAATGAGCGCATTTACCAATAATTCGGTGATAACAATTTCAGGTATTTCTGACTTACCTAGACTATTGAATGATTGGCCAGCCTGAACTTTTTGTAATTTGGATAAAATAAAATCATAGCCCTTCTTATTCACTTAACAATAGCTTTTGGTTTTCTAATTCAACTGTAAAGTTCACTTTTGCATTTAGTGCATCAAACACCCTTAAGATGGTTGAGAATCTTGCATCAGTTGTTGAGTTTTCGATTTTTGCAATTTGTGATTTTTGTACACCCACAAGTTCACCAAGTTGCTCTTGTGTCAAATGCTTAGCTTTTCTTGCTTTCCTTATAGCATCACCAATCAATTCAAGTCGAAGCTCTTGTTCAAAAAGTTCACGTTTTGGTGTTCCTGGTTTGCCAATATATAGATCTGTCAACTCTTCTAAACTATATGTTTTCATTTCTTATTTCTTTTTTTGGCGTTTTATCTGTTTTCTTGGTAATTCCATGTGTTGCTATTATTATTGATTTCTCGGTTTCATCCCAAAATGCAAATAATCTATAAGCACTTTTGTTATACAATGTTCTGAACTCCCAGATTTCATCGTCAAGTTTCTTGAGAAGTTCTTTATCTTCGGATATTTTAGATTTCCAGATATTGTAAAAAATCTTATCTATAGGTTTTCATCTAGAGAGTCTAAAAACTTTTTGGCTTCTTCTAGAAATTTGACCTTAAACATTCATGATTATTTACCAACAGGACAAATATAATAGTTTCTTTATTGGGACACAAATTTATATTAAGGGTCTTTTCTCTTTTGGTCGATCATTACGGTTTCGCGCATGGCGAAGGTGGCGATTTTCTTCAAAAATGTGTCTTCTGAGCACTGAACCGCCACTTTTGCAAAACCCGTATTAGCTGTTCTGTGTTTTTTCCTTAGTCAATATTTTATAAAAACTTTCAGGTAAAAATATATTTTCAATGTTTTCGTCAATTGCTTTATTAAATAAAGGTGCAATTTGTTCAACTGTAAAATCTGCAATACCACAACCAATCTCAGTCACTAAGAATTTTGAGTTAGGTTTTGAAAGTGAAAAATAATATGACAACAAAATAAAAGTTAAAATTTATTAATAGGTATTGCATAATGACTAACTATCCTTTCCGTCATCATATTGATGATCCTCTTGTTCATTTCCTTTTGAAAGGTTAGATATTCATCCAATTCTTTCTTACTGAATTGGCCTATGACCATGCCGATTAATTGATTCTTAAAGGGTATATCTCTTTTTATATTTATGTTTAGCCATTGGAATGGATCCTTTTCTTTTACCTTTTCCCAGGTGATATTTCTGCTTTTGAGAAATTCTTGTGCCAGAGTGATTATTAGTTCATGTTGTAATTTTAAAATAGGTCTTAGGGTTTCATTTTGAAAAATTTCCCCTGATGACGTTGATTTTTTTAAAAATAATTCTGGCCTAGATTTAGCTTCCATGTAGATAAATTTGTAAATTTGAGGAGGTTAGTCGTTATTTATTTGAAATCCATTGTAATAGGTAGATGCGTTTTTGAGGCTTTTTGTTCAATATTTACAACGTAGGGAAAGAGAGTAAAGATTTACTATGGTTCAAAATACGATGTCAATAATTGTTATCAAATATATTATCTCCAACCTTTTCTAGTTTAATGTATTGTTTTTCAACCTATTTTCTTTTATTTACAATAAATTTGAGTTTAATTTTGATTATTATATTTCTCTAAATCAACATCCATGAAATTTAATGTTCTTCTTTTATCCCTTTTATTTTCAATTTCAGCTTTTTCTCAAAATGATTACCTGACTTTTTATATTGAAAATAATACAAAAACCGATCTCTATGGCATTTATGTTACAGGTACTGATAGCGATTCCTGGGGAGAGGATATTTTACCAGATGATATTTTTGAAGCTGGGACAACCTTGACGGTTACGATACCCATTAATAAATCAACCATCTGCGAACAAGATATCCAAATTACTTTTTCTGAAAATGACGAAAATCCACTGGTTTTTGAAAATATTGATTTTTGTACATTAGATAAAATGATTTTAACCCAAAAGGGTAAAACAATTTATTATACGTTGGAAGTTTTGGAAGAACTAACCTTTGAAATTGAAAATAATACAAAAACAAATATGTATGGTGTTTTTGTAAATGGTTCAAAAGAAAAGGCCTGGGGGGAGGATATTTTACCAGAGGATACGTTTGAAGCGGGAACGGTGGTTACTGTAACCATCCCTATACTTGGAAGTACTACTTGCAAGCAGGATATTATGATTACCTTCTCGGAAGATGATGATAATCCACTTATTTTTACAAAAATTGATTTTTGTAGGTTGACAAAAATGATTCTGACAGAAAATAAAGGTAAAATATTTTACACCCTGGAATAATCAGTGTAAGGAAATGATTTGATTGATAACTAATAAATTTAGAAAGATGAAGTTCAACTTTTCGAAGGGTTTATTCCTTATTTTTCTGTTGTTTTCTTGTCAACTTTTTAGTCAGGGAACACAAATCTGGTCAGAGGAACCACCAGATAACATCAAAGACCTCAAGTTCATGACCCCAACAGAACTTAATCAGCAATTCTCAACTTATCAGAAGGTACCTGCATTTGCAGCCGTTCTGAATGGTTTACAGAAAAGAGGATTTGTGAAACTGAATATGAATGAGGGAAACTGGGGTTTCACCGGGGAGTATAAAGCGGAAAATGGCGTTTATGCGAAATCCAAATTTTTAGCTTTTGATTTTTATAATCCTAAAGCTGGAAAAGGGGGGCAGGGGGCATCCATTATTATGCGACAGGTGGGAACATCCACTTATACTGCTTATATCATTTTCCCGGAAGGTGATGTGAGCACCGAAGAGGCATTTACCAAAGGAGAAGAATGGTATGCCGATGCTCAAAACAATCTGCAACCAGCAAAAAGCTGGATTCGTTGCTTCTGGCGGGAAGTCAGGGATGATTGTAAGACCAGATGTATTGTTCGTGTAGCCGTTTGTACCGCACTAAATGCAGCATTAGGCGTGGCCACTGGTGGGGTGAGTTTGTCAGCAGCAGTGGCAATTTTTACAAGTTGTGCAGGAAGTTATTGTGCACCTTGTCTAGCCAGGCAAGCCCTTCAGTGTTTTTAGATATAGTAAATGATCTATTTTTTAGCCAAAAAAGGAGGCGAATAATGATTTTTATTCGCCTCCTTTTTATTTAAGGCAAAGCTTAGGTTATCCTCGTTCTGTCGTCGACTATTTTAGATTTTATTTTATCTTAACCTGTTGAATTACCAGATTTCCCACTTTTTTACCCTGTTTTACGCCCTCTTCAATAGCTTGCCTGTAATGAATGCCTCCATAAAGCCTGCTTAAAGATGCCTCATCTCCAGCATGTCGAAAAGAGGTAAAAGACCGCTCCGGAAGTCCATATTCTACTTCAGAGGTATCTCTGAATGCAAAATTATCACCATACAAATGGGTTAATACTTCTGCCGATGCATTGGAAATTACGCTATGCCCGCTGGTATATTCTGGAAAAGGGGGAGTTTGA
>JAJTER010000013.1 GCA_021299835.1 Saprospiraceae bacterium
TTTCATAAAATACGAAGATGTCTGATACCCCTTGATGGTTAAAGACTTAATAAGCTTCAATCCATCTTTTTCGATATTTCCTCCCTCGATAAAGGCATTTTTAAGCAAAACAGTTCGTTGTTCTGTATTACAGACAGCAAAAGATACGCCTGATGCGGCGATAGATTGATTTTCTAAATATTTCAACGCTGTTTCCGCAGTACTTTGCTGATCTTTAGTTACACAATCCTGTAACATTATTTTAACGTATTCCGGAACGCCCAATGAAACCGCACCTGGCGTTTTCCCTTCAGGAATGATGATATCTATTGTGGCATCCAGCGTATTTGTCAAGATTAAAGGCGATGATAAAGCATTAACATTCACTGACGCATTTAACATAGAATGTAAAAAAGGCAGGCCACTGGTTAAAACAGCTATCTGCCGAATCATCTTTCTTCTTTTCATTTTTTTTCCTAAATAAATTTTGATGACAAAATAAACAGAATTATTTATATTTAGGAGAATATGTTTTACCTTTTCATAAAATACGTCATTTGAACAAAAAAGCGATGAACAGAAGAATTTTTAATTCTTTAAGATGGGCATTTCCCATGCTAATAGTTGGTGGAGTCATTTTAATTTTTCCTGACATTTTTTCAGTGAAGGATAAAGACTCCTTTTATGTGGAGGAAGTAAAGCCTATCATCAATAAAAAATGTATTTCCTGTCATGGCGGCGTGAAACAAAGTGCTGGATTTAGCATGATGAATCGGGCTTCATTTTTCAAAAAGAATGAATCCGGAAAACCCGCTATTGATATATCAAATCCCTCTCAGAGTGAGCTTTTGGCTCGTATAAATCATGCCGATCCCATGGAACGAATGCCTTCAGAGGGAAAACCTTTGAGTTCCAGAGAAATAAAAATATTTGAAAAATGGGTGGATTTGGGCGCACCCTGGGGTGAACATTGGGCTTACAAGGCACTATCGCCAGTGAAAATTCCATCTAATACCAGCTGGATGGGTATTTTTGGTGGAAATAAAGAAAAAGAAAATGCCGTAGACGCATTTATCCAACAAAAATTAAATGAAAATAACTTAAAACTCAATCCCGCTGCAGACAAGGAAACGTTGTTAAGAAGGGTAAGCTTAGATCTGATTGGCGTTCCGGCGCCAAAGGATATTGCGGATAAATATTTAAAAAGTACTTCGCCTGATGCCTATAAAATGTTAGTGGATGACCTCCTTAAACTACCTCAATTTGGTGAAAAATGGGCCTCCGTTTGGTTGGATATTGCCCGTTTCGCAGATAGTAAAGGGTATGAAAAAGATGGCAACAGGCAAATTTGGAGATATAGAGATTGGGTTATACAGGCCCTTAACAAGGATATGCCTTATAATCAGTTTATTACAGAACAAATAGCGGGTGATTTATTGCCCAATCCCAAGGATGAGCATTTTATAGCAACTGCCTTTCATAGAAACACTCCAACTAATGACGAAGGAGGAACGGACGACGAAGAATTCAGGACTGCTGCGGTTATCGACAGGGTGAATACCACTTTTGAAGGCCTTATGAGCACTACCTTTGCCTGTACTCAGTGTCATGGACATCCTTACGAAGACATTAAGCATGAGGAATATTTTCAGTTTTTAGCTTTTTTTAATAATACCCGGGATGAGGATACCGTAGAAGAGTTTCCCGTAATCAGGCACTATGAAAAAACCGATAGCTTACAACTTTTAGATTTGGTGGCCTGGGTTAAAAAAACCGCTACACCTAAAAGAGCCGATGAAATTTATTCATTTCTGAAATTTTTACAACCCCTGGTTTATGCCACTCACGCTGATCTTTTTGTCAATAGTGAGTTGTACGATACAAAATATCTGGTTTTTAGAAAAAAGAGTTCAGCGAGAATAAAAGATGTGGTTTTAAATGGCGAAGTCAGATTTATAGCCCAGCAAAGAGGAAATAGTAAAAAAGGAAAATTAACCATACGCCTGGACAGCCTTCGTGGAAAAGTATTAGGGCAGTTTAACATTCCCTCCACTGAAGGTAAATGGGCATTCACCCCATTTGAGATTCAGCCTGTTTATGGAAAACATGATCTATATTTCAGCTATGAAAATGCATCGCTGACCTCCGATACTGAGTCTGGTTTTACTCTAAATTCTTTTCATTTAGATCATGCCTTTCCTGGAAACGAAGGAGATCCCTCTAAAAAAACAATGGATAGTTTGTATTGGACTTTATTAAGAAAAAATCCACCAAACACCCCTATTATGATGGATAATAAGGCGGAAAATGTGAGGAAAACCCAGGTATTCATACGGGGAAACTGGAAAGTTAAAGGCGAAGTTGTTTCTCCGGGCATACCAAAGGTTCTCAGTAATTCCTTTAATTTGACGAAACCGAATCGCATGGGCATGGCAGAATGGATGACAGATAAACGTAATCCATTGGTTTCAAGAACGTTGGTGAACAGATTGTGGGAACAACTTTTTGGCACAGGCATAGTGGAAACTTTAGAGGATTTTGGATCACAAGGTACCCTGCCTTCTCATCCGGAATTATTGGATTATTTGTCCTGGCAGTTTATGAATAAACATAGATGGTCTATCAAATCATCCCTGAAAGAAATCGTTCTTTCACAAACCTACAGGCAATCATCGGTGGTTACCACTGAAAAGCTAAAAAAAGATCCGAATAACCGTTTGTTGAGTAGAGCCCCCAGGATAAGATTAAGTGCGGAACAGGTGCGAGATCAGGCATTACACGTTGCTGGACTTCTTAGTAATAAAATGTACGGGCCATCCGTAATGCCTTATCAACCAGAGGGAATATGGGCCAGTCCTTATGACGGGAACAAATGGAAATTAAGTGAAGGTGAGGACAAATACCGACGCTCTATTTATACCTATTATAAGAGGAGCAGCCCCTACCCTTCCCAGTTAACTTTTGATGGTACGGGTCGCAATGTATGTAACGCAAGGAGGATAAGGACAAATACCCCTTTACAAGCCTTAGTTACCTTGAATGACCCTGTTTTTATGGAAGCAGCGACGCATTTTGGTCAAAAAATGTTGGAAAATCCTGGTTTGTCTGTAAATGATCGGATACAACATGGGTACCATATTTTACTAAATAAGCCCATTTCCCCTACCCTTTTACAACCTCTGGTAAAACTTTATAAGGATTCAAAAGCATATTATAAATCTCATTCTGAACTAGTTAATGAAATTCAGCTTGAAAATCCAGACGTTGAAGATGCTGCTTTCGCGTTAGTTGCCAATGCAATGTTAAATTTAGACGTAATCATCACTAAAAATTAAGCCGCGACATGAATAATAAAAGATTGAGTCTTGCCGAAGAAGCCCATTTACTGGATGCACAACTTGCCACCCGCAGATTGTTTTTAAAACAATGTTCTATGGGCTTAGGTGCTTTAGCTTTTTCACCTCTTATCAACGCGTGCACAAGTGATGCCAACGGGTCTTCCAACACTTTGTTCGATCCAACAAAGCCGCTTCTTCCCAAAACACCCCATTTACCAGGGAAGGCCAAATCCGTGATTTATCTTCACATGGCCGGAGCCCCATCGCAATTAGAATTGTTTGACTATAAACCCGAACTCAAAAAACTGGATGGACAGCTTTGCCCGGAATCCTTGTTGAAAGGGAAAAAATTTGCCTTTATCAGAGGCGTTCCTAAGATGCTGGGAACCATTGGTGAATTTAAACAAAGAGGGCAATCCGGTGCCTGGGTATCTCATTATATGCCTCATCTTGCGGGTGTTGCAGACGAATTATCCTTCCTAAAGGCCGTTCATACCGATCAATTTAACCATGCACCTGCTCAATTACTCATGCAAACGGGTTCGGCCAGACTTGGACGGCCAAGTTTAGGCTCCTGGGTCACGTACGGATTAGGTTCGGAAAATGCTAATTTACCCGGTTTTGTTGTATTAACCTCCGGAGGTCAAAATCCGGATGCAGGTAAATCCGTTTGGGGCAGTGGATTCTTACCCTCTGTTTATCAGGGTGTTCACTGCCGTTCTCATGGTGAACCCGTTCTTTATCTGGACAATCCGGCCAATGTAGATGGTAATATGAGGAAAGCGTCCATAGATGCTATCAATCAGGCCAATAAAGAGACTTATAAAGAATTTAATGACCCTGAAACTTTATCCCGGATTTCCCAATATGAAATGGCCTTCCGTATGCAAATCTCTGCACCCGATGTCATGAATATTTCCGATGAACCCGCCTATATTCATGAAATGTACGGAACGGAACCTGGAAAAGAGAGTTTTGCAAATAATGTGCTCCTGGCAAGAAAATTGGTTGAAAAAGGCGTTCGATTTGTACAATTGTTCGACTGGGGTTGGGATGTCCATGGCAATTCCACTGATACCTCCCTGGAAATAGGTTTGGTAAACAAATGTAAGCAAATAGATAAAGCAATTACCGCCCTCATTCTAGATTTAAAACAACGTGGACTTTTGGAGGAAACCTTGATTGTCTGGGGAAGTGAATTTGGTAGAACGCCCATGCATAGGATTTTATCCTGTCGATGGTAAAGTTTCTGTCTATGATGTTCAGGCTACTATCCTTCATTTGCTGGGCTTTAATCATGAAACATTTACTTATCCGTTCCAGGGAAGACCCTTCAGATTAACCGACGTTGAAGGGACCGTAATAAAACCTATATTAAGTTAAATTATGCATAGCAGAAGAAAATTCCTGGCTCAATCTCTTACAGCCACCGCAATACCATTATTGGGTATGACTGATACATTTCCGTACGCTTCGAATGATTTTTCGACCCCTGTTTCCGTTCCGCTCTATATTTTTGCTACGAACTGGGGCTTTAACGGAGATTTAGTCTCCTTTTGTCAAAAAGCAAAAGCAGCAGGGTATGATGGAATTGAAATGTGGGTACCTGGAAATGCAACCCAAAGGGACTTACTCCTTAAAACAGTAGCTCAATTTGACTTAAAATTAGGATTACTTACCGGGAGTGGAAAATCAAATTTTGAGGAACACCGAAATGAATTCCGTCAACAGATAGATTTGGCGATAGCCATGAAACCTGTTTATATAAATTGTCATTCAGGGAAAGATTATTTTACCCTATCACAGGCTAAAGATATTATAACAGATACGATTTTACCAGACAAACAATCGGGTATTCCTATTTATCACGAAACGCATAGAGGTAGAATCTGCTATAATATTCCTACTACCCAAGCCCTTTTAAGCGACATTCCGGAGATGAAATTAACGTTAGACATTTCCCATTGGTGCGTAGTTCATGAATCTTTATTGAAGGACCAAAAAGAGGCTGTTGCTCAGGCTTTATCAAAAACAGGTCATATTCATGCCCGGGTTGGACACCAGGAAGGTCCACAAGTAACTGATCCACGCGCACCTGAGTGGCAAGATGCTTTTATGGCTCACTTGGCCTGGTGGGATGAGGTAGTCAAAATGAAAAACCAACAGGGAAATGCTATTACTATATTGACAGAATTTGGTCCGCCAATGTATCTGCCTGTCGTACCATATACACAACAACCTCTTGCCAATCAGTGGGATATAAATGTATATATGTTAAATTATCTTCGAAACCGATATCAAAAAAAATAAATCCTATGGGAGTTTTACATCCCCTTGTCATACATTTTCCCATTGCTTTGTTGCTATTAGCCTTTTTTTTTAGAAATCTACGGACTTAGCGCAACGGGTAAAAAGTACAAAGCATCTATTCCCCTTATCACCTTTTTAGGAGGCATTGGTGCCGTTTTTTCCGCATTGAGTGGCTATTTTTTAATGAATCAGGGTGATTACGAGGTTTCATCTGTGGAACTTCACAGAAATTGGGGCATAGCCCTGGCCATTGGATCTGCTCTATTAATCGTGTTATACCGATTTCCTCCTAAAATTCCCCATATTCATCTTCTTGGACAGGGAGCTTTAAGTATTTTGGTTTTAGTTACCGGTCATTTAGGTGGAAATTTAACCCATGGGGAAGATTTCTTAACGTTAGATAAACCTAAAAAAGAACCGAAGCAAATCGTTCTTAATCAGGATGCGTTGGTTTATGCAGACATTATTGCTCCCATTTTTGAAGAAAAATGTGTTGCCTGTCATGGTAAAACGAAACAAAAAGGAAAGTTAAAATTAGACCAAATTGAAAATGTATTAAAAGGAGGTAAAAACGGATTTTATCATGGTAGCGAAGAGGGAAAAATGGCTTTAATGTCACATCGAATGAGGCTCCCTTTGTCTGATAAGCAGCACATGCCCCCAAAAGGAAAAACACAACTTACTGAAAAGGAAATAGTTATTATAGAAAAATGGTTGTCCTTAGGCGCAAGCCCAAAATTATTACTGAAAGACTTACAACTAACAGAAGAAGTTGTTTCAGCTTCAATGGAAGAAAAAAATATGGCTAAAACAGCTGATTGGCCCTTAGTCCCTGACTTAGCTGCTGTGTCCGAAACCATGCTAACTCCTTTAAGAGACAGAGGTATGGTGGTGTTACCCTTAGCCAGTGGTCATCCGCTTCTTCAGGTAAATTGCCAGTCCATTTCCGATTTTAGCGACAAGGATGGAGAACTATTTAAAGGATTAGAAAAAAATATTGCTTCTATCAGACTGAGTGGTACCAAGATTTCCGATAAAAGCCTAAAATGGATAAGTGGATTACCTAACCTCTCCAAACTTTATCTGGATAATACATTGATTACAGATGAGGGCATTGCTTTATTAAAAAATACCACAGAACTAAGATATTTGAACCTGGTGGGAACGAGTATAACTGAAAAAGGATTGCGTACTTTAAGCTCATTACCCCTTTTAAAATCAGTTTATTTATATCAAAGCGAAGTCAAAATAGAAGACATGGCTGAAATACAGCAACGAATGCCTAAGGTTTATTTTGATTTAGGTGGGTATAAAATAGATACGTTAACGATGGAGGTTAGAACCGAAGAGAAATAAGATTCTCTCCGGTTCTTAGTCTTTTTTACCAGCCAATGCCGTAATCTTCTCCAAAATGACTACTTCCACCCCAGAAAGAGCCATGTTTATGGTCAAAATAAATGGCATTAATAGGGCCGGATGTTTTTCTGTCAAACTCCAGCAAATAACCTAGTTTTTTGAGTTCCCTTCTTGTCCAATCAGGCGTTTGTTCATTCACTAACAAGCGACCAGGTTCAGAAAGATGTTTATCGAAAGAACTTTTCATTTGAAAAGAGTTCACATTTGGCGCTTCACAAGCCTCTTGTACATTCATTTCAAACTCCACCATATTCAGGAAAAACTGTAAGAGATTCTGGTCTTGAGAATCACCGCCCTGAACGGCAAAAGAAACAAAAGGAATATTATTGCGCAAAGCCAAGGTTGGCGTAAGGGTAACGCGGGGACGCTTGCCAGGTTCTAACACATTAAACGGATTATCAGCAGCATCTAATACAAAGGCCTGCATTCTTTGACTTAATCCAATGCCTGTATTTCCAGCAACACAGGCGGGAATCCAACCACCACTTGGAGTCACACTCACTACCCAACCCTCTGCATCGGCAGTTTCAATAGAGGTTGTTCCGGCAAAAAATCCTTCCCTATGTTCCTCAGACATTATGGAGGAATGCGAATTTTTATATTTTTCTAATAAAGATTTAAACGGATTAACTTTTTGCTCAAAAGGATATGGATCACCAGGACCTGCCAGCGTATCATTTCGATCGTATTGAATACTTTTCGCTCTTTCCCTTGCATACGCTTTCGATAATAATCCATTGATGGGTTCCGATGGGGAAAAATCGGGATCTCCATAATAAAAATCTCTGTCAGCGAAAGCGAGATGCATGGCCTGGCAGATGGTATGAATATATCTGGAGGAATTATAACCCATTGATTTTAAGTCGAAATTTTCCAGGATATTCAGCGCTTGTAGCATAACGGGCCCTTGGGTCCAGGTGGTTAATTTATAAACATCGATGCCTCTGTAATTTACAGAGACGGGCTCTTCCAATTTAACTTTCCATTTTGCGAGGTCCTCCATAGTTATCAATCCACCCTGTTCTTGCACACCCCTAACGAACTCTACGGCAATATCGCCGCGATAAAATCTATCATAAGCAGCCTGAATAGCTTCCTTTCTGGATTTCCCCAGTTTTAACGCAGAAGATTCAGCTTCCACCAATTTTGAAAGCATTTCAAAAAGATCTTTTTGAACAAAAATCTCTCCACCTTCAGGTGCTTCCCTGGGTTCGTTCAGATGAGGAAGAAAAATCTTTTTTGAATAAGGCCAGTTTTTAATTCGCGCCTTAATTTTTTCAATCATATCAGCGGTAGAAGTTTCCATGGGATAACCTTCAGCCATTTGCATAGCAGGTTTCAGCACTTGGGCCAAAGACATGGTACCATATTCGCTCAACATAGTAAATAATCCACCAGGAGTACCAGGGGTAACGGCTGCGAGCGGACCATAGGCGGGAGGTATATCATAACCTTTAGATTTATAAAATGCGGGAGTGGCACCTGTTGGCGCAACACCTAAAGCATTAACGCCCATTACTTTACCTGTATTAGGATTATAAATAAGGGCTTGAGTTTCTCCGCCCCAACTAAGAACGTCCCACATGGTAGCCGTTGCCGCAAGCATAGCACAGGCAGCATCCACCGCATTTCCCCCTTGTTGAAAAACCGTTGCTCCAGCCGTTGCAGCTAAAGGTTTACCTGTAATGGCCATCCAGTGTTTACCATGAATAACAGGTTTTTGTGTGGTCTGAGCCAGTACAAAACCGACTTGAACCAGACACAGAGTAGAAAAGGAAAAAATAATTTTTTTAAGTGCCATCTTAGTTAAATGTTAATTTTAGAACGTTCCTTAATTTCTTTTCGCCAAATCGTTAATGTAATTTAAAAGATCTTCCGCTGTAATAAAATATTTTTTCAGTGATCCATTTTCATCTGCGCAGAGTAAATAATCCACGCCATTTTTATTTTGCTGAATAGATATATCCCAAATCCAACTATTATTTTCAACCAATTTAACCACGAAAGAGTTAGGATTTGTAAGAGAAAGATCTACGAATTGAACTGATTTATCCAGACTGGCAGAAAAAAGTTTTCCTTTAAACAGTTCCATTTTAGTAATTTCAGCATTGTGATAAACAAACTTTTGAGAAGGAAATATTTCTGGATTCTGGAGGAAGGCATTTAAAGGAAATAGAAGAATTTTCCCATTTTTACATCCAAGGGAAACTATATTTTCTGAAATTTCAATTGCCGACACAGCGTGGGTAAATTCCCCTTTACCTATGGAAACCAGTAGATTAACCTCCTCACCTGGTTTCCAGGTATAAAGTCCTTTACGTGTTGAAATCAAAAACTCCGCTCTTCCTGTCATTGGATAAATGGCAAGTAAATCGTCTTTTAGTACAGATTTGGAAAGGACTCCTTTTTCCAAAGAAAAGATTGTCAATTCATTTTGCCCTGCAAACAAAAAGGTTCCGTTTTGAAAAGAATTAAACAGCGAAACTGCGGGTTTTAATGAGGAGGAACTGACAATCTTTACAGGAGGTTTTCCAGGATAGATAGCATACACAATGCCATCGAACGTACCCATTAAGGTACCACTTTCTCCTTTTAAAGACAACATGGTTCTTACTCGTTGCCCTATACTTGATACATTTTGCTGAGTATTTCTAAACAATTTACCCTCATCACCTGCACAAAGGAAACCGCCATTATTGACTAAAACAGATCTAAGTCCGGCATTAGATTTTATTAATTGAGACGAAATATTATTCTTTACTTCTAATTTTCTTGAAGTCAGATTTAATAATTTGAAAAGGCTGTTATTAGGAGAAACAACCCCATCAACTTTAAGAGAAAACGCATCATAATTAGTAACCACGGAATTTAATCTGGCTATGAGTTCCAATGGATTTTCAGAGGCTGCCATTTCGCTGTTGAGGGCAAAAAGCTCATTTTTGATATTACTAAATTTCTCCCGATCCGTTGCTTTATTGGTAGCGATAATTTCCTTTTCCTTGGCGGTCTCCGCCTTAGATTTTGCTATTTCAGTTTCCTTAATTTTAGTTTCAAGTGATTGATTTTGCGATTTAATGGTAGTTGCAGATTTTTCTAACAGAGATCCTTTACGTATCAAATCAACATTTTGATTTTTTATGGTTTTTTCCTTAATCAATAATTCATTAACATATTTTTCCTTTTGAGCTAATGTCCCGTTAAGACTATCTTGTGTCTCTTGCAGAGACGAATTTAATTTTTCGATTCGCTTTTTTTCCTTATCTAAGTCTTCTTGTGCCTTTACTGCTATTTTTCTTTCCTCTACGGCATTTAGATATAAGGAAGACACCACGGTAAGAATAAGGAATGCAAGAATAACACCAATTAACATATTGCGTCGATATCGCTTTATCTCATTTTTCCTTGCATTTTCTTTTAATAACAACTCATTTTTATAAGTATTATAGCTCAAAGTAAGATAATCAATGGCATTCTGATAACCTGGAACAAGAAACTCACCCCAAATTTTTGTCGGTTGATTATTTTGATACCATTGCCAGATAAAATCCAGGTCAGGTGGTCTGAGCAAGGAGGTTTTCCCCTCATCATACCTTAATTGATCGGTTATAAGACTTTTATAAATATCCCTGGATTCTTTTTCTTCTCCCAGCCAGGTTCTAAATCTATCCCAATGAATAAAAATATTTTCATTTTTCAAAAAAACAAGACTATTCCTATGATAGATTTTGTTAGAATTTCCATGTAACAGAGATACATTGGGAGGTAAAATATCTAAAAACTTTCGTTCGCCTTCAAAAAGGTCATTTAACAACAATGAAATTTCATCTATTGAAGCCTCACAGATAGAGCTTAGATGAGTTAATGTCTGGGGTTGAGTAAGCTTCCCCAGAGAATCTTCGGAAAGCATGGATTTAAACAATTTTTCAAAAACATGCTTTTGCCTGGTATCTAGGCAGTCATAATGATTTTCCAAATGTACAGCAAAACAGTGTTGCAAATTTCCCGCTTTGGTCAAATCTTCTGGTTGAATGACCATATCCTCTTGGTCTCTATCTTGAAAAGTCGTCCATATTTTAAACATCAGGAACTGAAGATTTGGCAAAAGGCGCATATCGGATCCAAACTGAGCAAGAAGGGAATCCATCGATTCCCCGCTAATACTTAAGTTTGTACCTGACAACGGATTGACTATCAATCGTTTTACATCGACACCATTTATTCTGGGAAGAAGGTATTGACCTTGGTTCAACAAGTCTTGCAAACGGCGGTAAGGAGATATGTCAATAATATTTTCTGCACCCAACGCAATAACCACATATACGGCAATATCTTCTGCAAAATTAGCGCCTGTAATAGCATTAATATATTGGTTGGTTTCTTCATTAAGAACAGCAGCATTATTAAATTGATTGTTATGTAAAAACAAGTCTTCAAACTGATCGATAATGATGATAAGATTTTTTTTTCCAAAAATTTCCGAACGTCGATATATAGATTCCAGTCCTGAAATTCCCTCATTTAGGTTCTTCTCTATCCATAAACTTTGCTCCGGTGTGGACTTTACGGAGGGGTTTAATAAATTATTTTCCGACAAGGCGTAAGCAAGATTCTGAATGGGTGCTAATCCAGGTCTGGTATTACATATCACCCATTCCTTACCAGCAAGACCGTTATGACCCTTCCTAAGGGCCGGAATGAGGCCAGATTGTAAAAAGGATGACTTTCCTGAACCAATCTGACCAGTTAAAGCGATAAATTTATGTTTATGTAAAAGCAATAACACATCATCCACTTGTTTCATTCTTCCATAAAAAGAAGAATGCTCAGATTCATAAAATGATCTGCAACCAGGAAAAGGTATAAGTAAATTGGCTTTAGTTGCCATATTTAGATTTTATTTTAAAAAAGAACAATTTAATATTACTTTGTTACAATAATTAAAAATAACGAAAATAAATAAGTATTTTTCCATTCCTAACCCATTATTTAGGAGAGCTTTCAAAACCATGCACGAAATTTTTACCGATAAAATTAAGATAGCCTTACGTTCTTGCCAATTTCACATTATAGGAATAATCCCTTATGCGATACTGGAAGAAATTTCTTCAAGCATTTATAACCTTCAAAGCAAGGGAATCTATGTTGAATTTATCGTTATCATGGAGAATGGGAGTAAATCAATTAAAACTACAAACACCCTTTTACGCATTTCCGCGGCAGGCGGAGAACTGCATTGTTTAGAAGACGATACAGAAGAGATAACCTATTTTATTCATATTGACAAGCGAATCGCGCTGAGTTCAAATGGATTTGATTACCACGTTGATCCTGATATCCAGCCCCATTTAAGTCGTGACGAGGCTATATACCAACAGATTAAAGAAAAAGCAAAACTTATTGTTCATCAAAGCGGTAGTCCGGAAATAATAGGTTATGCCTCAAACGAGTGGGTTAAAAAAGGAGAAAAAGTTCATATTTTTTGGGAGATAGAACAGGCTCAAACGGTCATTTTATATCCACAAAAAATAGAGCTACCCCTTAAAGGGAGCATGGAAATACAGATAAATAACGATTGTTTGTTTAGCATTCAAGCCAAAAATGACAATATAATAACAGAAAAAAGAATTTTTGTCAAGGCTTTGACGTCTTTAGGAATAACCTTTTCTGTGTTTGTAGCCACAGACCCTTCACAGGAATTTATTCCTTTAAGCACCCATCCAGACTTTCCATTTCACTATGCCATTCCACCTGATTGTACCCTTCGATTACACTGGGAGGCTGAACAAATAGGCATTTTAATGGAAGACAACTGGGGCGAAATTCCATCAAATGGCTTCAGAGATATGAAATGTAACGAAAATACGACGTTACATTTTAATTGGAAAACAGTATTTGATTTAAAAAATATAGATCTCCATTTTTATATTTTAAACGAAGGTAAAAAGGAAGAAACACCTAAAACTGAAAAAGCCGCACGTTCCATTTTCAGCTTCTTTAAAAGGAGAACACTACTTTTTTAGTCAATAATTTATACCTTTATTTTATTTAGTTTAATGAATTTTTTAAAATGTCCAAAATATTTCATTTTGCTGCAGGCGTCAGTAAGGACATTATGGCAGAGTGTCCTGAATCTGAAAAAATAAAATATGCTGGCATTGGAGCCAGTGTATATTTCACCACGTTAATGGCAGGACTGTCAGCCTATTTTGCATTTTATCTTATTTTTGAGCAGGTTTTCTCCTCTATCTTTTTATCCCTAATATGGGCCGCACTGATCTTTAATTTGGACCGTTTTTTAGTGTCTAGTTTCCGTAAAAAAGGAAGGCCATTTGCAGAATTTTTGCAGGCTTTGCCGAGAATATTAATGGCTGTTTTTATTGCTTTAGTCATTTCAAAACCTCTTGAATTAAAATTGTTCCAAACTGAAATTGATTTTAAATTATTAGAAATAAAAAGAGAAAAAGCCCTTCTTATTGATGGGCAATATGCAATAAAATTTAATCGAATTGAACGTAATGAAAATAAATATCAGACTGAGTTAAATAAAAGTTTCCAATTAAAAGAAAACTATTATGATCAATATAAATGCGAATGCGATGGTACCTGTGGTACAGGTAATTCAGGCAGAGGCAGTGAATGTTTAAGAAAACAACAGAAATATGAATCTTATACAAAAGAACACCAAATCATTGAATCTAAAATAAATACCAGATTATCTTTATTATCTAAGGAAAAAGCGAAACTTAATGTCGATAAAGATAAAGAAAAACAGGAGCTAAGCCGACATTTTTCAAGAGGACTATTAGCTCGATTGGAGGCTTTATCTGCCTTATCAGGAAACACTTCTTTTGCTATTTTATTGCTCTTTATTTTTCTGGAAACTGCCCCTATTTTATCTAAATTATTTGCACCCATTGGTCCTTATGACCACTTACTTCAAGGAAAAGAATATCCATATAAAATGGCTTATTTTGGGCAGATTCAAGAATCAAAATCATCAACTGATTTTTCCTTGAAAAGAGCTAAAGAAGTCAATGCCTTAGACAAAAAAGAGCAGGAAAAACCGACGGCTGAAAAGTCAAAAAAAGAAGAAGCAGCCCTTCAGTTAGCGCACCTTCAAGAAAAATTAGTAAAGCAACTTTTAAATAAAAAATAATAAGGCAAGCAATATGATACCATTGACTAATAAATTATTTCTAATTCTTATTTGCCCTTTATTATGGTTCTCAAAGGTCACAGCTCAAATAAACCCAGCCGATTTAAGGGATAAACTTACCGATAAAGCAGAAAAAGCTGTTTCTTCCATAGTCATTGAAAAAACTCTTCCAAAGAAAATATTTATGGATAGCCTGCAGAAAAAATTATCCTCAGGGGATACTTTAATATTAAATTATACCTTAAGTGAGATTAAGTCTATGGTTAAAAATCCTAAAAAAGATTCCATTACATACGCTACTGTTCAAGTATTAATACCAAAAAAAGATAAACTGGAATATACCTATCCTGTTAATAAAGGAGATACGCTACAATTTTATATTAAACATTCGTCCCTTTTCAAATTAAGTTCCGTTGAGGTATCTTTTGGAAAAATACCCGTTTATTCAAAATTAAAGTTGACGAAAAGAGAAAAGGTTTACGTGAAAATACCTGCAATGGAAACAGGGGAAATAACTGTTAAACTGAGTAACAGAAATTATTTTCCTCTCAAAGCAAAAGTGTTTGTGAGAAATTTAAAAAGGGAAAAGAAAATAATAATTATGGAGGCTGTAGATACTTTATTTTCCCTTGATACCGTAATGGTCACCAAGGAAGAATTGCAGTACCTACCTTTAGTAGAACAATCATTTAGTGTTGGAGGCAATCTAGATCTTACAAAAACACCTTATTTTATGTTTCCTATACCCTTTACTGAGGCTAAAAATGGAAAAGGTTGGGCTTATTGGATTGGTTATCAGCAAAAAAATATCAATGAGTTTAAGTCTGTGATAGCTGAAAAAGATGCCTTGACAGATTATGCCTCAGGTAAAATTCATTTTCTACCTAATTCAGAACCAAAAGGACTTACCTGCGCCTTTGTAAATGAATCTAATGCGTTAAAATTGACCCGAAACGAAAAATTTGCTCCCGCCATCTTAACCTTTGCGCCCAATAATGGTCCAAATTATGGTAAGATTATAGAGCCCACCTCTAAATACAATAAAAAATTATTATATTTGGCATGCCTCAATACCAGTGGAATAGTAGAACAATCCATTTTTTTAAAAAGTATTTATCTTGAGGGAAAGCCATTTACAGAACAAGTTGTAAACAAAATAGCGGAATTGGTTCGATATTTTAAAATATATACGGAATGATCAAGCAAATCCTACCCTTTAGATTTGTCAATTATTTTATTGTTATAAGTCTTCTGTTTTATTCATGTGAGGCAAAAGATGCGTATTTTAAAGCAAAAAGAAGCACCAGACAAACGGAATCAACCTTGCGTTATGTTTATAAAGATGCGTCAAAAATTCAGAAGGCGCTGGGTATGGGGAACGAAGAAATTTCCTCTGAGGATCAAAAAAAAATGAAAGAAAGTCTGGCATCTCCCGAACAGCAAAATATGTTAAACAGATATGCCTATTTATACGATTTTTTAAATCCTGATAACCCCAATAAATTAAAAGCAAATAATTTTTACTGGGATTCGGTACAGCAAATTTATTTTATTAAAAGTCCAACTAATAGAAAGTTAAGTAAAAAATATGAGGTATTTGGCTGGCATCCTCATTGGATGGGTTCGGCATGGGAGTCTTATGATTTTTCATTATTGAGTACCGTTGCCTATTTTGCTTATATCGTTGATCCCGAGACAGGTTCTTACACTAATCCTGCGCAAATGCAAGAATGGAGAACAACCTCCATGATTGATTCTGCTAAGGCTCATGGAACCAAGGTGTTGCTTAGTATGGCGAGTCATGGTGTATCTGAAAATGACCGGTTTTTATCAAATCCTGCGGCTTGGAATACCTTTTCCGACAGTATTGCCAGTTTAATTCTATCAAGAAATGCCGATGGAGTCGATTTAAACTTTGAGAATGTTCCTGAAAAACACAAGGAATCTCTGGTTAATTTTGTAAGGTTATTAAGAACAAATCTTTCAAATAAAATGCCATCTGGCAAGGTTTTTCTATCCATAACCCTACCTTCATATAGTACACGGGAAGCATTTGACCATGTTAATTTAGGTGAATTGGTAGATTTAATGGTTATAATGGGGTATGATTATCATAAAGGAAAAGGAATTACTGGCGCTGTAGCACCTTTAAGAACGACCAATAGAAATGGGATAAGTTTACAAAGCACCTTAGAGTATTATGCAAAAAATCAACTGAATATGGGTAAAACCGTATTGGCCCTGCCCTATTATGGTGCTCAATGGAAAGGTAAAATAAATAGTAAAGGAGTATATGACACCTATTATGACAAGGACATCCCCTATCGGGAAGTAATGAATCTTTACGGAACAAATTATACGCCCCAATACGATTTTGTTAGTATGACCAATTATTTTTTCCTGGAGTTTGGTGACAGCACATCGGTGGAATGTTGGTTCGACAATGCTGCCTCCTTAGAGAAAAAATATAATTTAGCCTTGAGCTATGGACTAAAAGGAGTAGGTATTTGGGCGTTGGGCTACGATAATGGCTATACAGATTTATGGCAATTACTTGACAACCAATTCACTACAGATACAACAGCTGTGGTTAATCCAATAAATGAGGCAGATGGTTTCCCCGTGTCGATGGGTAGTTTTATGATGAGATACCGCGATATCCTAACGTTAACTTACTTACTTTTTGCCCTTGCCGTAGTGATTGGATGGGTCATAGCCTTTGCCGACTGGCGCGTAAGAACAGGCATTTTAGGCCAACAATTCTTCCGATATCTTTTTATGCTTATCATGACGCTACTCATAATACCCTTACTCAGCGTGATGAACTGGTTTACTGATCAAAGAATTGCCCTTTTGATAGCTTTTCTTTTTGGTGCGTTTGTATTTTACTTTATTCAAAAATTACAGGTTAACATCAATATAAAAAGACCCTGACCATCTGTATGAAAAAAACAATTTTAAGAGAACTCATGTGGTTTATCATAGCGTCGGTACTTGCCGTTCCACTTTCATTTGTTTTCCTGGGAATGCTAAAATTAACCAGCGCGAACCCAAGTTTAAACGAGGTAGAAAAGGTGTTTACCATACAGCTTTTTATGATTGGATGGCTAGTGATGTTTATATGTGTCTATATTGTAAGAATTGTCGTTAAAGCATTATTGAAACTAGTTGGTGTACATGATGCCACTTCAGGAAACCCATAACCATGATACAAAACGTTCTTCCTATTATTGGAAGCCAATTGAATGAATATTTGAAAAGTTCCTTTGGCGAATTGGATGACCGCGTCATAGTTACCTCCATTGGGAATAGTTCTGGTGCATCGACGATAGATTCAGAAAACAAAATAACGATTACATTAATCAATGTCGAGGAAGAAAAACTCATCAGAAACACTGGGTATAACCAATTTAGTGGATCAAACCCATCCATTTATATCAATCTATACGTATTATTCGCTGCTAACTTTCCAGAAAACAATTATAGAGAAGGATTAAGATTTCTCTCTGCTGTGATCTATTTTTTTCAAGGACAACATACTTTTAATCCGCAAAATACCCCCTCTCTACCTGCTGAAGTGGAGAAAATAACAGTAGAAATAATCAACCTGGAATTTCCTGTTTTAAGTAATATATGGAGTATGCTGGGTGGGAAATATTTACCTTCCATTGTGTATAAATTTAGAATGTTAAATTTCAACCAATATGCTATGAATGAGGAAATTATACCATTAATATTTACACCTAAATAAAAGGAAGTCATCCAAATGCAAATTAATTACACCGTTCAATATCAGGAATTTTTATCCATATCTATTTTTCATGGATATTATAGCCATAATAAATGTGGAGATTTTTCCTTTGAGATAAATAGGGAAACATCACAATTATTAGGAGAATATGGAGTAATTATAAAGCAAGAGCCAAATAAAATTATATTAATAATAGATGCAAATAGAGACTTCAATCATTTCTGTTATAGAGGAAGCTTGAATTTAACATTTTACTTGAAAAATAAAAATCCTCAATTTTTAAATTTCACTGACCTTCCATTTATTTCAAATCAACAGATTGAATTTGAGCATATTCCAGGCAGGGAATTGTTACATAATACTGAAGCAGTGCCTATTGAGATTTGCCACGAGTCAGATGATGCGGGAATAATAGGAAAAGTAAGTTTAAGTATTAATAAAGAAAATGAACTTTTTGGTCTCGATCCAGCACAACGAAATCACCTAATTCCTATCAGACATACTATTCAATTTAAGGAGAGAAACGTTTACTGGAAATATTTTATTTATGGCCCTAGCAAATACATGGAAGAGGCTGATTATCTATGTATTTATGAAAAAAACCAAAACGATAGTATTTCATTTAATTCACAAGGAATGGTAAAATTACCTAATGGAAAAGATGGATTATTATTTATCTCTGAAAATAGTTTGCCTTTAAAAGAAAGACCAACGAAAATACTTGGTCTTTATTTAAATAAAAGTAAAAACACTGAAAGTCAATTAATTAAAAGTTTGCCATGTCCTGATCCCAAATCGGTACACTATGACAAAAAGGAGGACAAGTTCTTCGTTCAGGAATTTATTTTTATTTAAAAAAATATCATAAATACTTTTTTTTAAAAAAATAAATTTTAACTTTATCAAATTATCTTTTAAAACACCATCAAATTAATTAAAACGGCATGGCAAAAGTATTAGCAACGCCTGGGGTCTATATTGAAGAAAAGAGTGCTTTTTCTTCGTCTGTGGTTCCAGTATCAACCGCAGTACCAGCGTTTATTGGTTACACTTCACGTGCGTCAAGAGGCAACAAACCACTTACCAACGTACCAACCAGAATCACCTCGTTAGCTGAATATGAAGAAATGTTTGGTGGTGCACCAAAAACAAAATTCAGTATTGAGCCAAATGACAATACAGGTTACACCCTTACGGTTGACCAGGCATCCAGGTATCTTCTGCATAGCGCATTGCGTCATTTTTATTCAAATGGTGGCGGTGATTGTTATGTTGTATCCATAGGCAACTACGGAAACGGGATCAAAGCTATTGATTTTAACGATCCTGCGAACGGTAAAGGTCTGGTTACCCTTTTGAAATATATGGAACCTACCTTACTGGTAATACCCGAGGCTATTTTACTTGAAGAAGCAGATTGCGCATCCCTCCAACAAGCGATGTTATTACATTGTGGTTACACCATGAAGAGCAGGTTTGCCATTTTAGATATTTTCAATGGTGATAAAGAAAGAACGTTTGACGATGAGGATATCATAAATAAGTTCAGAGAAGGAGTAGGTGCAAATTTCCTTCAGTGGGGTGCGGCTTATTATCCATTTTTACAAACAACAGTTGTTCAGGCAGGCGATGTTGATTTTACAAATATCAGCAACAAAGATGGTCTTATTGAAATATTAACTAAAGAGGTTGTTGATGGCGTTGCTGCTGGATTAGTAAGAGATGCCCGGGCAGAATTGATAAAATTAGAGATCGCAAAAATTGCCACTGCTTCAACGCCTGTTGATATTTTATTGCTTAGTGATACCTTAAAAGTAATAAGCCCTACTTTCAAAAGTATTTTAGCTGACATGCGTGATATTCTGAATATTTTACCTCCAAGTGCTGCAATGGCTGGCGTATATGCTATGGTAGATAATTCCATAAATATTGCAAAATCACCTGCTAATGTAAGTGTTGGTAACGTAATTTCCCCTGTAGTAAATATCACCAATGAGGCGCAGGAGGAATTAAACCTGCCATTGAACGGTAAAGCCATTAATGCTATCAGATCGTTTACAGGGAAAGGCACAATCGTTTGGGGAGCACGTACCTTAGATGGAAATAGTCAGGATTGGAGATATATATCTGTAAGAAGGACGATGACCTTTTTGGAACAAAGCATTAAAATTGCCTCTGAAAGATACGTTTTCGAACCTAATACAGCTACCACCTGGATTTCTATCAAGGCAACTATAGAGAATTTCCTTAACAATCAATGGCAAGGAGGTCTTCTAGCGGGAAGTACACCAACCGATGCATTTTCTGTAGAAATTGGATTAGGATCAACGATGACGGCAAATGATATCTTAGACGGTATGTTAAAACTTACCGTAAAAGTTGCAATTGTTCGTCCTGCAGAATTTATCGTTATCACGTTCCAGCAACAACAACAAAAATCATAATCCTAATTAACTAACAATAAATACCTAACTATATGGCAGCTCCAACGCCAGGCACTGGTGGCGATCAAGACCAAAATTGGCCACTACCAAAATTTTATTTTTCTGTTGACATAGGTGATCAGACGGATCTACCCTTTCAGGAAGTTTCAGGTTTAGATATTGAAACCGATGTCGTAGAATATCGTCACGGAAATAGCCCTGTTCATTCAACGATCAAAATGCCGGGTCTAATGAAATATGGTGATATTACCCTCAAGAAAGGTGTATTTACCACGGATAATTCTTTCTATGACTGGTTGATAAAAATTCAGTTGAACACTTACGAGAGACTTACCTTAGTCATCAAATTATTGGATGAAGATGCTTCTCCAAAAATGACCTGGACAGTAACGGGTGCCTTTCCAAAGAAAATAACGCCTACTGACATGAATTCTCAAACAAGTGATGCAGCGATTGAATCTATTGTATTTGCTTGTGAAGGAATTACCATTGAAGCCGCTTAATAACATTCCCTGCGAAGTGGGATAAAGTATATTAGAAAAATCCTGGAGGAGGTTACCTTCCCTGGGATTTTTCTTTTTAATATATTTTTTTTAATACCTGAAAAATACATTAAATGGCGGGCGTCCCGAATCCAAGATTACAGCCTCTACCAGGGTATAACTTTTCAGTTAACATTGTTACTACGGCTTTTGGTGTTCCCGTGCCATTAATTGGCGATAATTATTTTAGCAAGGTTTCTGGCATTTCAACTACCAGAAATACGAATGCGGTTCAGGCAGGTGCAGGAAATATGACCACTTATCATTTGCCGACAGATATAAGTTATAGTCCGCTTGTACTTGAGCGCGGTATTGTAGCAGGTTTCTCTCCCTTAACGCTCTGGTGTACCACTTGTATGTCTATGTTAATGGGTGGTATTCAAACGGCAACCATTATAGTTTATTTGATTGAACCGACAACTTCTGCTCCTGCAATGGCTTGGGCATTTTATAATGCTTATCCTACAAAATGGACGATAAGTGACTTTGACGCGCAGGATTCAAAATACGCTTTTGAATCTATTGAATTTAGTTATTCCTATTACACCCGAATATATTGAATTATGCCTGTAGAAATTAGACAATTAGTGGTCAAAGCCAATGTGAAAGATCCTGATGCCGGCACAACTCCCAAGCAGGGTGTCAATAAAAGCCAGGGTAAAAAATCAAAAGATACTTTGGGCTTTTATGAGAAAGAAGATCTTATTAATGAGGTAGTATCAAGAGTTTTGGAACAAATTAAGGCTCAAACCAATCTATAATGCTTTCATTTTTCAATCTTTCTATTACTGCTTTCGAAACGTATGAGGATATCGCATGGGGATATTTTTGGAGTGTAGATTCCTATCAACTGCAGATTAATCCTAGCAGCGTTTCTTGTAGTTTTGGAAAAAATGAAGGGGACGACGAACCAGCAAGCGCCAACGGCGGCGCCATTCCCCAAAAATCACCCACCTATTTTAAGGAAACAGTATCCTTTAAATTCACGCTTGATTTAACAGGTGTTATTCCCAGTGTGCCCGACGGAGATTGGTATTGGATGTTACCATCTGAAATTAGTTATTTTATGGGATTAGATGATTCCATTGAAAAATTGAAAGGTGTTACAATTTATCCTTTGCGCGCAACCCATGCTCCCCCTTTTGTTCACTTGGTATGGGGAGATATTTCTTTGAAAGGGGTTGTTACCGATTTAGGTATTGAATACACCTATTTTAATTCGACGGGCAATGCTGTTAGAGCTGAAATTTCTATCACCATAGAGGAATTTATAAATAGAGATGTCGAAGAATCTAAATATCAAAGTCCGGATATTACGAGAATACCAACCATAAAGTCTGGTGACACCCTTCCTGCTCTTTGTAAAGAATTTTACAGCGACAAAAAATACTACATGAAAATTGCGGAAATAAATGGTCTACCTTCTTTTAGAAGACTGAAACTTGGAGAAAAATTATTATTTCCACCTTTGGAAAAATAAAATATACCTATGTTTGGAATATCCCCTTTAGATTCTTCTGGCAAACCCACCTCATACACCATTACTTTTAATGGCTCGGCGTTGCCTGACGATTTAATGGTTTACAAAATATATACCTGGGAAGAAGTAAATAAAATAGCGCGTGCAAGGATTGAAATTATTGGTGGAGATACCTCTTTGAATTTATTTCCTGAAAGTGAAGAAACCGCTTTTGAACCAGGTTCAGAAGTTGAAATTAGTCTGGGTTTTGACCAGTTGAATGAAGTTGTTTTTAGTGGTATCATCATAAAACACAATATTTCTGTTAAGTCTGGATATCAAAATGCTTATTACAAAAACCTTGTAGTATTAGAATGTGCTGATAAAGCCATTCAAATGACTTATCAGAAGAAATCGGAGATTTATGAAAATAAAACAGACAGCGCTATTTTTACCACACTCATAGCAGCAACAGGCGTTACTAAAACGATAACCAGTACCACCTACACCCATCCATTTCTCATTCAACATGAGATAACCGATTGGGATTTCTTATTATTGCGTGCTAAAGCAAATGGTTATATTATTTTCAACAGCCAAAATAAGATAATTGTTGGTAAGCCTGTTCCAGCATCATTTTCGTTTTCCAAAACCACCTTAATTTATGGTGACAACATTTCAGGTTTTGAGGGAGAAATAGATGCGTCAACCCAATTACAGGGAGTTTCATCCGCTACTTATAATCCCTATAGTAACGCAGCAGTGACCCAAACTGGGTCAGAACCTACTGGATTTCCCGTACAGGGTGATTTAACAGGAAAAGTATTGGGTGCTGTTGCCAGCCCAGTCTCACTAGAGTTAAACTATAATTCACCCATGTTATCCGCTGAATTAAAAGTATATGCCGATGCCCTACTCGTTTTATCCAGAATACAACGAATTAGGGGAAGTGTTACTTTCAGGGGCTTAAATACTTTTTCCTTAGGAGATATTATCACATTAGAAGGCTTTGGAAGCCGTTTTGATGGTGAAACTTTAGTTACTGGTATTGAACATAGCATGGCAGACGGGGTATATTTTACCAAGATACAATTTGGTTTACAACCAAATCTTTTACATGGTGAAAGAATCCCAAATCAAATACCAATTTATAATCCCGTCAAAGGATTACATATTGGAAAAGTTACCAAAATTGACGCGGATCCCGCAGGTGAATATAAAATTCAAGTGCTCATTCCTACCTTAAAACAGACCGGGCAAGGTATTTGGGCTCGATTGAGTCATCTTTATGCCACCGCCAGCGCAGGAAGTTTTTTCATTCCCGAAGTTGGTTCCTCGGTAGTCATTGGATTTTTAAATGAGGACCCCCGATTCCCTGTTGTTTTAGGCAGTTTATATAATAGCACCAATGCCCCTCCTGAAACAATCAGTGCTGCTAATCCTAAAAAGTCGATTATTTCGAAATCTCTTTTGAAACTGGAATTTGACGATACAGACAAAATTATCACCTTATTGACTCCAGGAGGCAATACCCTTATTTTTTCTGACAAGGACAAAGGTATTACTCTGGAAGACCTGAATGGGAATATAATAAAAACCTCGGCATCAGGCATTGAAATTACCAGTGATTTTAATATCACCATTAAAAGTGGACAAAAAGTAGCTATTTCTGGTACGACAGGCGTAGATATTGCTTGCTCTGGGGGCGATGTCGGTCTAAAAGGATTAAATGTGGCCGCTGAGGCTCAAATTAAAGCTTCCTTTAAAGGTACTGCCCAAGCAGAACTTGTGGCCTCGGGTCAAACCGTTGTCAAAGGAGGTGTTGTCATGATAAACTAAAAAAACAAGTTATGCCATTTGCCGCCAGAATAACCGATCTTCACGTGTGCCCAATGACCACAGGTCCTATTCCTCATGTTGGAGGACCAATCATTGGACCTGGTTCGCCTACCGTGCTTATTGCCTTTTTACCCGCTGCCATTATGGGTGATTCAGCGGTCTGTGTGGGTCCGCCAGATTCTATCATGAAAGGTTCAGCTACCGTGCTTATAGGTGGTAAACCAGCGGCACGCATGGGTGATACTTGTGCTCATGGAGGAAGTATTGTGTTGGGGTGTCCAACAGTAATCATAGGAGGATAATTATGTCTGTAGAAAAATCATTTCTTGGTACCGGATGGAGTTTTCCTCCTACCTTTCATACTGAATCAAAAGGCATTCGTATGGTTAGTGATGAAGAGGATATTAAACAAAGTATTGATATTTTTCTGGGTACCCGACTAGGGGAACGTGATATGAGACCAGAATATGGTAATCCACTATTTCAACATGTTTTCGAAATGTCAACAGAGAAAAATATTGATTGGATTCTAAAAGATCTGGCCATTGCTCTTCGCATCAATGAACCTCGTCTTTTTATACACAGTATCTCAGCAAACAAGGACAAAATAATGGAAGGTATTTTGCATATTTCCATTGATTATGAAATTGAAAGCACTAATGTTAGAAATAACATAGTGTATCCATATTATTTTGCTGAAGGAACCAAGATCACCTAAAAATCATAGCTGCTTTGAATACATTATCCTCCTACCAGGGTTCGTCGCGAAAAAATCGCTTAAATAAAGCTCTTCATAGTCAGTATTTTTTGACTGATGAACGCACTACCAGTGATTTTCTCAGGTTTATATACCAACAATCCCATCACCTGAAATTCTATTCAGTGGAAGGGGATGAAACGGGAACCTGGCAGCCATTTTTTGAGGGTGATGATTCCTTTTTGCTTGCTGAAATTGCAGGCTTTCCCGTTGATGCTATTGAAAAAGAAAAAGTTAATATTTTAAATTCTTTCGACGGTTACGATGAACTTCTTTCAAAAATTAGTCAATACGAACGCTTTTTTATTTTTTGTCTAAACCTTTTAAAACAACTAAACACCTGGTATAAAAGGGCCTCCGAGACAAATAAAGGCATTCAATCGACAGCTATAGAAAATGAACTTTATACTGCTATAACGGCAGAAGGTACTACGCTTCTTTCAAAGCTAATTGCTTATGATATGGCTAAAATGTCCAGCGATTTGCCTATCACCATGCAGAATGATTATTCTTCCTTTTTATCGATATGGAAAATTGAGGAAACGGAACCTATATCCATTTACCATAATGGAAATAATGAATTAGAACAGATTAGTCATGCTATTAAGGAGGTTATTTTGCTTTACCCTCCCATCATTTCCCTTTTGAGAGGCTTGCATTTTAAAGCTCCCGGTTTGTTCAATAAATCTTATTTTGAAAATGATGATCACCCGCCTCACAATGGATTACTTTTTACTTTCCTGGAACTTTATGCCGTTTTAAAGGAAGATTTAAATAATTTAACCCATAAACATTTAGACTTTTTTTACTCAAAAATACTAGGCCAACAACCTGAAAATGGCCGACCAGATACCTTATTTGTTTATGCACTGCTGAATCCTGAATATAATAATGTTTTTTTAGAGCAAAATACCATTTTGCATGCCGGCCAGAATCAATTAGGCTTTGCCGAGAAGTATAAAATGGATCAAACTATCCAATTAACGCAAGCCAGTATCTCAAAACTTATAACCCTTTACGTAAGTCGAAATCCGTTGATCGATGTTTACTCTCAATTCAGGTTAGTTTCAGGTATCTATGGTAAAGAAATTTCAGATTTATCCTCGATGGATCCTACTGCATCCCTTGGATCAGAACAGCTTTTTTTAACAGAAGAAGAAAAGACAATGTCTTCAGTGCAAGTTGGTTTTGCACTGTCATCTCCAACTTTAAAGCTTTGTGGCGGCCTTCGTTCCGTTACATTATATCTCTATTTTTCCGCAGAATCAATAGATCATCTCACTTTTTTACTCCTTGACATAGCAAACAAAAGGTCTATTAAGCCCGAGGAAGTTTTTCACGAAGTTTTTGCCTATGCTTTTTCCATCGCGTTGACAGGGGAAAATGATTGGATTTCACCAAATACCTATCAGATAATCCCTCCCGTTGATTGGACGAAAGACCCTATTACGCTTTCTTTTGAGCTCAATGAATCCGTTCCGGCTATTATGCCTTATAACAAGGCGATTCATGGAGGAAATTACCACACAGAACATCCCGTACTCCGCATTTTAATGAGTGGAGGTTTAACGACCCACCCTTATTCTTATTTGGAAAAAATGCGAATCAGTGAAATTGAGTTAAATGTTGAGGTTGATAAACTAAAAAACCTACATTTTTTTAATCACTTAGGGGCCATTGATTCTTCAAATCCATTTCCTGTTCTAGGTCCTATTCCAGGTATAGGCTCCTATTTTGTTATTGGAAGTGCCGAATTATTTTCAAAAGATGTAACCGATGTGGCCATTGATTTATCCTATCAACCCTTGGCCCTGGATGGTGGAAATTTCAGTACCCACTACGAAGGTTACCGTAAAAACATTAATGCCCAATCATTTAAGGTAAGTCTTTCCGCCCTGTCAAATTTTCAATTTAACCCAGTTAAAAAATCTGAAGCGCAGGACTTTTGCCTTTTTAAAAATGAGCCCGATCAAGGTGTTGCTGAAAACACTATATTTGATGATATTGATCTATCGAAACTACAAATTCAGCCAAATTACCTGCTTTCCGATGAGGAAATAACTAAGTATAACAAAGATAAACAGACTGGGTTTCTAAAATTTACCCTGACAAATCCCCCAATGGGCTTTGGTTTTGACCTATATCCCAAAATATTCGTCAGTACAGTAACAGAAAATGCAAAGCCAAATTCTCTCCTTTCCGGTGATAAACCTCAGCTAACACTTCCTAATAATCCTATATATCCCATAGTCTCCGATGTAAAAATCACTTACAAAGCAAACAGTAAATTTCAGTTTGATGAAAAAAAGTTATTCGAAAATAATCCTTTGAAAGATGAGAAATGCTATCATCTGCATCCCTTTGGCATTGAAAATATTTTTTCTGAAGGCAAACCGAAAAAGAAAAATTTTATCCCTGAGCTATCAGAGGAGGGGTATTTATTTATTGGATTGAAAAATCTAAAACTTCCTCAGGAATTACACCTTTTATTTCATACAAAAAGAAGTGAACAGTGGGAAATAGGACATAACCCAGAATTAAAATGGCAATATTTATCAAGGGAAGAATGGATTGATTTTGAAGCGGAGGGAATTTTAAATGATGGTACGAGAAATTTAATGGTAACAGGCATTATTAGTTTTGAATTACCTGCCAAGATGACCCAGCAAAGTGATATTCTTCCTGGAAATAATTATTGGATAAGAGCTAAAACCAGGCAAAAAGCAGATTTACATAGTGAAATTATCAATATATACACCAATGCTGGTTCGGCAACTTACCATTATGACGAAAGTTCAACGGACCATCCAACCAGCCTACCAGCATATAGTATAAGTGAACTTGCTGAACCGATGGAGGGCATAATGAATATCATTCAGCCCTTGGATTCACATAACGGCACCTCACACGAAGCAGAATCTATTTTTCACACCAGAGTGTCTGAAAGAATCAGGCATAAAAATCGTTGTCTTACCCGATGGGACATAGAGCATATGCTCCTAAACAGATTTGATGAATTAAATCAGGTTAAATGTATCGGGTATAACGGACATGAAAATTTTATATCAAAAGGCGAGATTGTTATTGTGGCCATTCCAAAAGTTTTTGGTGAAAAACAATTTTTTGAGCCTAAGTTGAGTCCGGAACTTATTGAGGAAATACGAGATTACTTAAAAAAGCATACAAGTCCATTCTTGAAAATGGAGATTAGAAATCCCAGTTATGAATATATCCGGCTAAAAGCTAAAATTATTTTTAACGGAAAATCAACGGGTCGATATATTAGGGAATTACAAAAAGATTTGCTTCAGTTTATTTGCCCCTGGTTTTTTAACGACAATGTTGATGCCTCCCTGGGAGGATCTATTAAAAAATCTGAGCTTATTCAATTCGTAGAATCAAGACCCTATGTATCCTTTTTAACGGGTCTATCCGTTATTCAATTACAGATGAATGACAACGGTTTATATCTTTTAAAAGACACAGCGGCTGATACTGAATCAACAGATAGTTTATTAAAGGGAGGAACGCCCTGGTCTGTTTTAATACCTAGTTTTTCAAATGATATTGACATACTGGATAAACCAACATTTTATGCACCTGTCCCTGCTGATTTATCTGATTTCCGAATAGGTAACACCCTGGTTATTGCCTCCGATATTCCAGAGGTAGAGGAAGAAATCAGATTGGAACCGGGAAATATGCCAGAAAATAATGAAGATCAAACACCCATTTTATTTACCCTTAATTTTTAATCTGTCATGGCTATACTAAATAGGATAACCTTGAAAAATTTCTTTAGGAAAGGTAGCGTTCCTACTGAAACAAATTTTGCAGACTTAATTGACTCCTCCATAAATATTGTAGAAGACGGCATTGGAAGAAGCATTGATGATGGATTTAGAATTGCACCTATGGGCTATTCAAAAAAACTTCTCTCCTTTTATGAAAATTCTCAAAAGGTAAAACCAGATTGGTTTATCAGTTTAAATGAAGGAAATTCTAAAGGTTTATCCTTTCACGAATCAGATAACGATACCCGATTAGTGTTAAAAGGAGGCGGTAATATTGGGATAGGTATTTCAAATCCTACCTCAAAACTGGAAGTAAAAGGCTGTATTGGGATGGATGCCAGAAAAGGTACTTTCAAAATTGGACAAGTACCCGGCGACGCTAAATGGCATAACATACTAGAGGAACTTGATGGCATACATGCCTTTGAAATTATGGCTCAGATAAGTGGAAAAAAAGGAAGTGGTCGTTATGCTATAGCCCATGCTATAGCCCTGGCTACCTTTGGAGGCTATTTATCAAAATGGTCGATCAGAAAAACCGCTGCAAATTATGGAGGTTTTTTAAATCAATTACAATTCAGATGGAAGGGAGAAGTAAATAATTACGCTTTACAAGTGAGAACGAGAAGACATTATGGTTTGAATGATCAAAATGCCGAACCTTACGCTATTCGTTTTAATGTCACCCAACTTTGGTCCGACGCAGAATAACTATTTATGAAAAAAGCACAAACGGTAAGCAAAGCTAACTATGACATCCACTCCCTTGACTATGAATGGTTGAGAGAAAAAGCGCTGGCCTTTGCCCAGCAATTTTCAGGGAATACTTGGACAGACTATAATTATCACGACCCGGGAGTTACTTTTCTCGAGCAATTTTGCTATGCTATTACTGATTTGGCTTACAGAACCCAATTTCCTATTACTGATTTACTCTATATTAAAAATGATAAAGACCATTTAAAATCTGATAATCTTTTATTTCCTCCCTCTAAGTTATTTCCATCAAGTCCTGTTATTATCAATGATTATCGAAAATTACTCATTGGAAAAATACCGGAAATAAAAAATTGCTGGGTAGATCCCGTTAAAGATGATGCCGCTGGTTATCAAGGTCTTATAGATATTTTAGTCCAATCAGGGAAGGAACTTAATGAAAATGAAAAACAGGAGTTAATCACAAAAATTAAAAATGAATTTAATGCCAATCGATTAATTGGTTTTGATATTAATGAAGTGGTCATTATGACCGGAGTGAAAATAAGCCTGCGGGGAAAAATACAGATTGATCCCGATATCGTCGGGGAATTATTACTCGCTCAAATTTTTTCAAAAATAAATGAATTTTTAAATCCTGAAATTAAATTTCAACACCCAGATGATTTATTAAATGATGGTGTTGACCCTAACATTGTATTCCAGGGCCCCTCCCTTCCTTTTGGATATATTTCAGATGCTGACTTAAAACCCTCTATAAAAGGAATTTATTTGTCCAGATTGAAAGAATTAATTTCTGAAGTGCCAGGGGTAAAATTAGTAGAAGAGTTGATTTTAATGAAAAATGAGGTGCGTAGCCATGAAAATCTTATCACTTTTGAAAATGATGAATTCCCAATTTTAGATAAAAATTTAATTCAAGACGAAAACGCAGGTAACTATTTAATTATTCTTAAAAATAATATTCAATATAAAACGGATTCTCTTACGACGCAACAATTTTTTAATGCTCAAATGGCCGACAGTTTACAAAACTATAAAACACCCAAAATAGCTACCCAGGAAATAATTCAAGGCCGATTTACTGCAGAAGAAATTGAAGCCTATTTTTCTATTCAAAATGAATTACCCGATATCTATGGATTGAAAGATAGCTCATTACCTTCATCAGCCACTCCACAACGGCGAGCACAAGCATATCAACTCAAAGCATACCTAACATTCTTTGAGCAAATAATGGCAAATTATCTTTCTCAATTAGTGAATACAAAAAAACTATTTTCAATAAATTCAACGCTGAATCAAACTTATTTCTATCAGGTTCCTAATGATATTCCGCAACTTGAAAAAGTATTAAAAGAAGAAAACGTCAATTTATATAAAGAAAATCTGGGCAAAATCAATCAGGAAATAGATCCCTATATTGACCGGCGCAACAGAATTTTAGATCATTTATTAGCTCGCTTTGGCGAAACATTTCCAGATGATATACTGAAAAAATTTGAAAATTTACGTGGTTTAACCACCAAAAATCAAATTGAATTAGAAATGATTCAAGCAAAAATTCGCTTTTTAAAACAAATTTTACCTCTCGGCTATACTCGTGGTCTCGGCTTTAATTACCAAATTCCCTCCTGGGATACACAAAATAACGCTGGCATTGCAAATAAATTAAGCTTATTGTTAAATATAAAAAGTCTGGGTACCAAATCATTTGTTAGACCACTTCTTCAGCAAGCAAATATTCAAAAAGATGACTCATTAAAAAATGAATGGCTACTTAGTACATTAACATTGGAAAATAACGAAAAATTAGAAGTATTAAGACTAAAAAACGGAACTTATGAACCAGACAAATTATCTTTCTATTCCATTCAAAGTAATGTAATACAAGATCTTTTTTTACATGGAATCTCAAGCCCATTCTATAAAATAGTTAGAACAGGTCAATATCCCGAGTATCTTTATCATCTAATATATAAAAGTCCTCAATCGTTTACAGCATCGGTTATCTTTGAATCATCGGATGAAAATGCCTGTCTTGAAAAATTAACGCAAGCCATTTCACGATTTATTAACCTAAATCAAGCCTGTGAAGGGTTCCACTTAATAGAACATATTTTACTTAGACCCCTTGAATCCGTTCAATATACGCTTCATTTATTTGATATCAAAGGCGAAATTTATATCGTCGGTAACACATCAAATAATATGGTTAAACTTAAAAATATAGTAGAAGATTTTCCATTTATCGGCATGAAAAAAGAAAATTATGGCCTAATAGAGATCGAACAAAACTCAAAATATCAAGTAGTTATATATAATAATAAAAATGAAATTATTGGAAAAATCCAAAAAGAATTTTATTCAACATTTGTTGCAGAAAAGGAAATGGATGTAGCTATTCAGTTTTTTCAAGAAATCGTAGAAGGACAGCGAGAGCTGGAATCCGCCTTTGAAATTATACAAAAATCTTCACCAGCTACGATGTTTCCCCTCGCCTTTGAATTTTCAAATGCTGGAAGTTTAATATTTCCAAAATGGCCCGCGCGTTTCCAAAATGATGATTTCAAAAGCTTGTTAAAAGAAACCGTAGATCATTTAATACCCGCCCATTTTAATTTTAAAATCTTTTTTATTGATATTGAAGAAATGAGCCTGTTTGAAACTGTTTATCAAAAATGGCTGGAAGAAAAACAAAAACCTAATCCTGATTTTAATTCCCTCGATAATCTATCGCTGCAAATAGTTCAGCTAATTCTTTCTTATGAGTAAGATATGAAAAATAGCGGGGAAGGACATACTATTGAAACACTGACTTTTGACATTCAGATTTCTCAGGAAAAAGATTATCAACAGGTGGCTGAAGTTATTTCAAGTATAACAGAGGTCGAACTTCCCCTATTATTACAAGAGCTTTTAGATAAATACCAAATTAAAGATCAAACTATACAAATAGAAAAAATTGAATTGGATTTAGGTGATATTTCTTTAAGCCAATCACGAAGTCAACTTATTTCTCAGTTTAAAAATTTATTGCAGCATTGGTTTAAAGAAACATTTTCGTCAGAAACTTTGAAAAAGTCATCGGAGATAAAAACCTTTTCTTTGCAGGAAAGAGATTTTACGTTATTAAAATACTTCATTTCCTATGGCAAAATACCTTGGTGGGGATTGAATCCACCCTTTATTCCGGACGAATCTTTGAAAAAATACATACGTGAAGCGACAGTGAAAACAAAAAACCTTGTTTTTGAAGTAGGACAGGAAAAATCTACCAGGAAAAGAATTATTTATCAATTTAAGGAAGATACTCTTTATCAGCTTTTTGGCATTCTTAGCCCAAGGCCAGCCTCTTTTTTCAAACAATATGCCACCGAATTAACCTATATTCATCAGAAGCAAAAAATAGTTGAGGAAGAAGATTTGGCCTTCAAAAAGGTATTACAGGAACTCATTTTAACTTATTTAATCTCTCATAAAGCCACAAGTATTGACCAAACTGCCTTTTTTAGAAAGCAATTATTGATGCTTTCTAAACAGTATGGTATAGATTACAGAACTATTTTAGATAGAATAAATGATATTATTGAAAAATTACCTGAACATTTTACAAGTCAATCTACCATAAAGCAAATAGTTAAAAAACTATTAAAACAAGACTTTGAACCCTTGTCAATACCTCAAAACATTTCCACTTATTCTTTCACTGATTATGCTGAAATACTGGAAATGTTTTACCAAAGTAAACCTGAGCAGCTATCGGGTAAATATAAATCAAAACGCGAACGAGATCGTTTTATAAGGCAGATGCTTAGGCAGAACAAGCAAAAAACCATTTTATTACTTAAAAAGATTCACAGGAAATTTCAATTAAATAAAGAGCAAACAGCCTTGCTTTTTTCTGAAAATGTGCTACTGGAATTACTTACTATTGGAAACACAATCTCCATTGAAACTATTCATGCCCTAATTGAACCCTTAAAAAGGGTACAACATAAATTCTTTGTATTTTCTTCGAGCCCATTAAGTATTAAAAGTATTGTATATACTCAATTTTTATTTCAAACCTTTACTGAAACCCACTCATCTGAAGAAGTTACCTTGCAAGTAATAAAAAATATTGCTAAAATTTATAGCCTGCCAGTAAAAAAATTACTTCCTTATATTCCTTCATTTTCCAGCGCTAACCTTTCAAAATTAAAGCTTGCAGAACAGCAAGACGAAGCGGTAAAAAATCCAAATAAATCAGAACTCAAAAAAATTCTCTTTGGCTTGTTAAAAAATAACCAGGCGCTATTTGAGGAATTTCTTAAAAAAGTCAGGCTAGTTCACCCCACCCTCAGTTCATATATTCAGTCAGAAGCTTTCTATCTTTTTGCTATTCAGTTATTATCACAAAAATCTACAACAAGTTCTGAATTTCAATATTTTATTAACGAAATAGCACCCGTTTTAAGTAAAAATATACCGTTAAACACTTTAGATTTTCAAAAAAGTCTGCTCATAACTAAAGATTCCATTTCGTCAAAACTAAGAAATCAATTAGTTAAATCCTTAAAAGGCAATACAGATCTTTCAATGCCGGGACTAAAGCAATTAGGTACGCTTTCCAAGCCATTGGACAACCTTAATGTAGATGCATTAAGAAATATTTTACATGGACTGTTAAAGAATAATCTGGTACTGTTTGAGGAATTTCTTAAAAAAGTCAGGCTAATTCACCCCACCCTCAGTTCATATATTCAGTCAGAAGCTTTCTATATTTTTGCTATTCAGTTATTCCTAATCAACCCGTCTGATGTGAATAAAACTGACAAATGGCTTTTAAAATTTATTTTAAAACTTTCACAAAAAGCAAAAATTCCAGTAAAAACATTCTTATATCCCCTCTTAGGCAAGGATATTTTGATACCCGATAGATTAATCAAAGAATTAAGACAGATTTATGCATTTATAATAGAAAAAAGTCCAACCTATTCTGATACCGTAGATCCCATTTTTAAGTCAAATGAATCTATGGAGAAGTTAATCCTGATATTGGGCGAAAGTTTATTTAAAGATGAGAGTTTATCGCCTGATATCGATAAAGGATCGCTATTCCTGGAAATTTTATGGTTAAAAGAAAATGATATTCTTTCAAAAATAATTGAAAACAGATTTAACCCGTTGTTACCCGTTCTTTTAGTAACTGGCTTGCCCGAGGAAGCCCTCCAGTTTTTACAAATGAAAATGGCAGGAGAAACATATCCTGTTTTTATTGAAGGAATACAAAAGTTTAACAAATGGATTCAGCAATACAACATCATTAAATTACCCAAAAACAAATTAAATCTATGGTTAAAGCAAAATTCAATGCTATTTTTAATTCAATTTGGAAAAAAGCATTGGAAGATTGAAGATTATTACTATTTTATTTTAGAAAAACTGCAAAAAGAAAGGCTGCTACAATGGAAGGAATTAGAACAAACCATTCAACATATACCTGAAAATTTACAGTCTGAAATCCTTTATTTTATTTCTGATACAAATCAATTACCAACGCCTACATCGTGGATAGATCAGCAATTTTTCACCGACCTTATCGTGCATTATATCACAACGGGCGTCATTCAACCTTGGTTAAATAAGCCTTATTTAGAGCTAAACGAGCTAATTTATTTGTTTAGTGACGCTTTAAAGTCAGAAAATGCCCATATTATAAAAGCCATTCTTTCTATTTCGTTAAACCAGGCTAGACTAAAAAGAATATTTCAATTATTGGACAAAACACATCCACTTGATTTCATACGTGTCATAGATAACTTACAACCGCAAAAATCTATCGTTGCATTTTATGAATCCCTGACCGTTCTTGCAAAAAAATATATCTCTTCTACAAACTTAGAAACAGTTATAATCGAACAATTCCTTGAGAAAAAAATATGGAATATATCCAGTGAAATAATCCGATATGAAATAATGTTAGATAATTTACAACTAATATTTAATGTAAAAATAGAAAACGAACGAATCAATATAAATGAAAAACCGTTTCATCTTGAATGGCTATCCTATTATTTGGAATCAGGAATGTGGCCCCGGGGATTTAACGAATCGACAAAGGAAGCCTATTATCAATTTATCCATAATACCCTGACTGAAAGACCTGATGTCATCATTAAGATCACGGAATCAATACCTTACTATTCATTTCAACAAACCATATTTCGTGAAATATTCACGCTAAAAGAAATAGGTTTACTTATGAATACGCTAATGAAACTTAAAAATATTGATTCCATATTTTTAACAACCCTAATTAATAAGTATTTAATTCAATCTTACACTTTCATCCTGGAAAGCAACTTATATATTTTAGTAGATGTATTATTATCGTCCCTATTATTTAAAGTACCTAAGGGCAGGAAAATAGAGGCTTTGATACAAGAAGCATTGGAAGGTATTCTACCTGAAGTAAAAGAAAATGACAAAAAAATAAAAGCAATATCCAATATTACCTTGTGGGAAAATGATCTTGAACTGATTGATTATTACCTAAATTATGGTTCAATTCCAATTGAATTCATTAGAATGGTTCCCATAGATTGGGAAATTATGATAGCAAGGATAATTAAAAATTACCCAAGAGCTCTTCTTTTTAAACTTCATTTCTGGTCAAAATCACCAAAAAAAATAAATAGATTATTTGATTTATTAAAAATAGAAACGATTCTTTCCATTGTTTCATTAATTCACCCGGAACTGGTAGATCATTTTTTCTTACTTGAAAAATCAATAGACGCAGTATCGGGTGAGAAAATCAGCCTCAAACTTGGATTCAAGAATGATACAGATACGCTAAAGGGAATATTATTTATTTGGAGTAAAATGTCAAAGCTTCAACCAGATACAACACCTATTACTTTTAAATTATTTTCAATGTATGTTGAAAAAAAGAGAATTCAGCCAAGCGTTTTATTGTCTCTGGTTATTGAAAAGGTAAAAAATGTTTCGTCTAAACAAATACAGATTATAAAAGAGATTCAAAAATTTGCTAAAGACAGCCTGGTAGAAAAGCCAGTAAAAAAAGAGATAGCCCCTATCCCTGAAGGACTTCCACCGGAATCGATATACATCGCTAATGCAGGACTTATATTATTATGGCCATTCCTAGGAAGGTATTTTAGGAGATTAAACTTGGTAGGAGCCAAAGAATTTAATGATGAGGCAAGCAGAATGAGAGCCATCTTATTAATACAGTATTTAGTCACTGGTAAGAAGGAAGCGCCTGAATATGAATTGGCACTGAATAAATTACTTTGCGGAGCCAATATGGACATGGAAGTAGATATGGAAATAGATATTACAGAGGAGGAAATCAATTTATCCAATTCCCTTTTAACGGGCGCTATAACCAACTGGGAGAAACTAAAAGGAACCAGAATTGGTACTTTTCGTGAGACATTTTTACAACGAAATGGCTCTTTGTATTACATGAATAATCGCTGGGAATTAAAAGTTGAAAAAAAGGCTTACGATGTACTATTGGAAACGCTTCCGTGGGGCATTCAAATGATTCAAATGAGCTGGATGAAAGAAAGACTTGTAGTTCTTTGGCGTTAAAATTAACTCCCCCCAATATTTATTAACATTCGAAGGGAAATTTGCCTGCCTCTTTGCGGATAGAAAGGAGCTAAACCATTAAAGCTACCCGGTATGGGAGCTCCACTAGCCGTTCTGATCCCCGGATGAAAATAGGTTTTGTTTTTGGTATCCAGGAGATTTGTATCTAATAAATTATTTATAATCAACGAAAACATTGTCCCTTTCAGTAACGAGTTAGAATAATTAATGGTCGTATTAAAAATTAAATAGGCAGGAATATTTGCTCCGTATAAGCCCAGATTATTTGGCGCCGTTGTTCCCGGACCCACTGGTCTTTCACCCACATAATTGGCATAAAAATGGGTAGATAGAAGGAAGTTTTTTTTATTTAATCGATGCGTGAGACCCAAATTAGCACTTTGGGAACTTATATCAGCCACTCTGATAAATTTATCGCCAGCAATAGGTGGTTGTTGATAGGGTAAATTGAAGGTATGATTAAAAAAAACAGACCACTTTCTATCCATAAATGAGTAATTAAAATCAAATAAAGAACCAGAAACACGGTAAACTCCTACATTTTTATTTTGATTATTAAATGGAGGTTCATTGATTGCCACCGAGGCAACGGCGTCGCTAATGAAGTAATTAAATAAAACAAACGTCCACCTTATCCTATTGCTTTTATGCGCTCCGTTTAGAGATAAATCAAAATAGTCAATTTTTTCCGTACCAAGTTGTGGATTTGGTTTACGATTATTACCAGTAGAATATTTATGAAATTGTGAAACATTTTGGATTCCGTGAGAAAAAACAAGCTTGCCTGATAATTCTTTCCCTAAAAAAACAAGAGCCAAACGGGGGGAAAACTCTAAACCAAAGCCGCCAGATCCACGAATCTTATTATTGTCAATTCTATTTCCGAAAGAAACATTGAGTTTGGAAGGAATAATTTTATAAGTTCCTGAAAAATAGAATGCCATATCCAAAATATTATAAATATTTCCACCTGGGCTTTCAGATAATGTGGCCCCTAACTCTTGGGCTTTGTTTATATTTTTAGGCAATAATCCATCATTCCCTTGTGGAAAATCTAAATAATAAAGATAGTCACCGTATTGCTGACTAAATCTAATTTCTAAGCCGCTGGTGATACTGAGTCTGTCATTTTGATAAAAAAATCTAAAATCATTTCTAAATAACTGAGCATCATAATAATAAAACAAATTCCCATAACCCTGCCTCGCAGGAGCGCCCGTAACGGTGGGAAGCAAGGAATCTGGATATACGAAATGCGCAAGATGAAGAGGCAAAGATCTGTTGCCAAGTAAAAAATAATTTACTCTGGCAGTGTTTTTATCTAGTCTGTTATTTGTAAAAGAAGTAATATTTGAAAAGGAAAAACGGTTGTACGTTTTATTAAACATGGAGTAAAAAGTGGCATTTGAAACAGCCCATTTATTACCATTTTTCGTACCCGCGTTATAAAGATCCTGATAAAAGCCAAATGATTCAGATGTTTTCCAGGCTCTTATGCCTATCACTAAATTTGGGAAACCAATTTTTATGCCGATATAGGAATCTCGCAATTGATTAGAATAGCCTGAAGGTTGTCCATTTACGAGACCTGTATAAGCATCTTTATCAAGTAATCTTGCTCTGGTGACGCCCTCTGGGGTTAATTTTATGCTATCCGTTGAACCATTAACATTCTTAAAAACATTAATAAATGAACTACTATTTATTTTAAATAAATTAGCGTACTCGTCGATAGAATACATTTTTGAAGTACCATTAATATTTAAAGGAACAGGCTTTTTAATATTCAGGTGATCGTAGTTCAGCTGATTAACATCGTCTGGCTGATTATCAAAAAATTCGTTGAAATCGTCTATTCGATGATCGCTTTGAAATGATTTAAAAGTAAACGTAGTATTGATGGCATCCTTTTTAAAACCAATGGTAAAATCAGCGTCCCTTGTGGCGTAACTACCTCCTAAAACCGTACCATTTAAATAAAATGGATTATTAATTGGTTTTTCTACCGCTTTACCAGATTTCCCCTGAAAAGGAATAACTTCCCCTGTATCATAAGTGATTATATTAATTGTACCTACAAAGGCTCTGGGACCATACATAGTGGATGAAGGACCATATAAAATTTCGATCGCCTTAATATTTGACAAAGGGTATTGTCGGGAAATATAAGCAATATTAGACCAGTTGTCGTTTTCTTCAATGCCGTTAATCATGAGCAGGGTTCTCTCTGTGTTTTCCTGTCTAAAACCCAATTGATAAACGTTGGCATAAACCGCACCATAATATTTACTTATGTCAAAGCCGGGTAAGTTCGATAGCACATCGATCAAATCAATGTAACCCCGTTCAACCATTTCTTCCTTTTTAATAATGAGTACACTAGCTGGGGCAACCCTTATATCTTCTGCTTTTTTTGAAACAGCACTCACCGTAATAACCTGATTTTTTTCGATTATTTGTTTAAAGAGACCGTCAAAGATAAAATGTTTTGCAGGACCTTGATAATCAGGATTAGATTGGATAATTTTCCTTATATATTTAGAAGCAAGCGCGATTGAATCTTCGGCAATGGCAATTAAAGAAAGTAATCTATAGGCATCATTTGTTAATTTTAAATCTGAAAATTTTTCATTCATAAAACAACTAATGATGGGTTGTTTTGCCTCAGAAAACAGGCCTGCTTCGTAATCTTGTGAAGCGGCAACCAGGGCAGATTGATCGCATTGAGCTAAGGTATTGAACTTTAAAAAAGTCAAAAAACAAACTGTTAAAACCAGTAATTTAAAGCCATTACGCATGATAGATTTCCTTTGTTTCTGGTAATTAAACTTAAATATAAGCTTTTAATTATTAAATAATTTACCCTCCTTTGCATATTCTCTTTTTATACCAAGTAAAACATCTTGATTAGTAATTATTTTTGAATTATTCTTTCTGGCATTTAACCAGGCGAACTGGACGGCATTATTAATAAATCCCCCTGCAATTTCATAATCATTAGCTATTTTTAAAACATCCACCTGATTTTCACCAGGCAGGCGGGACAAAGCCTTTTCCCAAAGCTTTACTCTTTGGCTGATACCTGGCAATTTAAAATAAACGATAGACTGAAAGCGGCGTAGAAAGGCACTATCAATATTAGGTTTAAAATTGGTTGCCAAAATAATCAGGCCTTGAAATTCCTCAATTCTTTGCAATAAATAAGAAGTTTCCTGATTGGCGTATTTATCTTTTGCGTCCGTCATTTCCGTTCTTTTACCAAATAAGGCATCGGCTTCATCAAAAAATAAAATCCAGTTTTTATTTTCAGAAAGCTGAAATAAGGTAGATAAATTTTTCTCTGTTTCACCAATATATTTCGACACAATTTGGGATAAATCGATTCGATAAACATTTTTACCGCATTCTTTACCCATCAACGTCGCTGTCAAAGATTTCCCTGTTCCTGGCGGTCCATAAAAAAGCACCCGATACCCTTTCATCCAACCCGAATGAGAAACATTATCCCATTCCGGGTTATTTTTTTGATTTATCCAAACCTTTATGGTTTCAATTTCATCATAAGCATTGGTATCAAGCACTAAGTCGTCCCATGTCATAGAAGAATGTAATATTTTAGCTGGAAACTTTGAACTAAAAGGCGGTTCATAATCTTCCCCTCGTGTTAACAGCGAAAGCGTTTCTTCGGACATAGTAAGCTGCCCACTTAAGCGTGGCTCAGAAGATTTTGCCTCTTCTAAGGTCAAAATATTGAATGCAATAAACGTATGAGAAACATCAAATAATTTTGCGGCGGTAGCTCTGGACAAAAGATCATTTCCAGCCATTAAAAAAACTGCCGTTTCGCCTGTTGGTAAAAAACCATTATGATTCTGCCCAGCTAATCCACCAAAAATGGTATAAAATCTGCCAGTTATCGAATCTTTAATTAAAAATGGATCCAATAATGAAGGCTTAATATGTGGAATTAAACACAATAATAAAACAAGCCGCTCACCTGATTTTAATTGATAATGTTTAACATAACGAGCATAAATACTATCATCTTCTGATATATCTGGTCCGGGATAAAGTTCGAAGGGGTCACCTAATTCGCTATTAAAAAAATGTGCCAGACGGGCATTTAAAAATGCGTCGAACCAGATAAATTCCTTCTCAATGGTTAAAATATTTTGAACAAGCGCATTATTCGTCATAAAAAAGGATGCATTTAAAGTAAAAGTAAGAAATTAGCGTTAATAATTAACTATGAAGGAAATAAGAGAAATCATAAATGCCTACAATAAAGCCAGAAAAAATGAAAAAAGGTTGGCTTTGGCTACTTTGGTCCACTTAAATGGTTCGTCGTACAGAAGGCCGGGAGCCCGAATGATTGTCGATGAGGAGGGCCAACTTACCGGTGCAATCAGTGGAGGATGTTTAGAAGGTGATGCCTTAAGGAAAGCAGTATTTTGCATACATACGCAAATACCCAAATTGGTGGTTTATGATACTAGTGACGAGGAGGATGCCACCATAGGAATTCAACTGGGATGTTCAGGAATTATCCAGGTACTTTTTGAACCTATCGATGAAAACGACCCTTTAAATCCTATTGAATTACTCAAAAAAGCCATTCATAAAAGACAAAATACGGTTTTAGTCACTTTATATGCTCCCCAAATTAAGAAAGGTGACACCGTGGGAACGTCTATGTTGCTTGAGGATTCTGGCGAATTTCACAATAATTCATCTTTTCAGTTTGTTCCCGAGACGCTGATGCAGGATATCAAAGAAACATTGACGATCAAAAAAAGCTCTTTTAAAAGCTATAATCTTAATGATAATACGTTTAATGCTTTTCTTTCATTCATCTCTCCCCCAATCTCATTAATTATAGTAGGCGCGGGAAATGATGCTATTCCACTCCAGTCTATCGCAGAAACGCTTGGCTGGGAGGTTACTATTGTCGATGGACGACATACTTATGCAAAGATAGAACGGTTTTCAAGCGCCTGTCAGATTATAGTGAGTAAACCAGAAAAGGTTTTACAACAAATACCCATTGACGAAAAATCAGTTTTTGTGCTAATGACGCATAATTACAATTACGATTATGCCATTTTAAAAGCTTTATTAGACAAAAATATCCCCTACATTGGCGCATTAGGGCCCAAAAAGAAACTGGATAATATGATTACAGATTTGAAAGCAGAAAACATTTTCCTGAATGAGAGACAGAAAAACATACTTTACGGGCCCGTAGGTTTAGAATTAGGGGCGGAAACGCCAGCTGAAATTGCATTGAGTATCACCGCAGAAATTATGTCGGTGATGCATAACAAAAAAGGAGGATCTCTGAGAAATCTTTTAACAGAAATCCATCCCCGTTATTTTTCAAATGAATAAAATGAAGCCTTCTTCTTTAGATAACTACCAATGAAGAAGCGCTGCACCCCAGGTAAATCCACTACCGAAAGCAGCCAGACAAACTAAATCACCCTCTTTTATTTTCCCATTTTCCCATGCTTCACAAAGAGCTATGGGAATAGATGCGGCGGTAGTATTTCCATATTTTTGGATATTATTCCAAATTTTATCATCGGTAAGTCCCATCTGTTTTTGAACAAACTGACTAATTCTCAAATTGGCCTGATGAGGAATAAGCATATCAATATCAGATTTATCCAAACCATTTTTCTTCAACGCTTCACCAATAACCTCTGGAAATTTCTGAACGGCCATTTTAAAAACAAACTGCCCGTCCATAGTGGCTGCCACCTGATTATTTTTAACCATGTGTTCCGTAACAAAAATACCTCCATAAGGGGTATCTGGAAAACCGTAATCAATCTCTGTTTCAACACGACTGGCATGATACCCACCATGACAACCCGGACTAAGTGTAGCCAATTTTTCTGCATAAGTACCATTGGCATGCAAATGTGTCGACAGAATGCCTTGTTTTTCATTTACTGCTGGTTGTAAAATAACAGCACATGCGCCATCACCAAAAATAACGGTAACATTTCTGCCATCATTTGAGTAATCTAAGCCCATGGAATGCATTTCAGAACCAATCAATAGAATATTTTTATACATTCCCGTTTTAATAAACTGATCAGCAACAGACAGGCCATAAATAAAACCGGAACATTGATTTCGAATATCCAGGGCACCACATTCTGTTTTAGTAATACCCAGTTCCCTTTGAACCAAAACGCCGCAACCTGGAAAATAATAGTCCGGAGAAAGGGTAGCAAAAATGATAAAATCAATATCTTCAGGACTTATCCCCGCCCGTTCAATGGCAACAGAAGCTGCTTTTGCCCCCATGGTGGTAGTGGTCTCTTTGAAATTTGTCGCATATCGTCTGGATTGAATGCCCGTTCTTTCCTGAATCCAGGCATCATTGGTATCCATTCTTTGAGCTAAATCATCATTGGTTATGATATTATCAGGTAGATAGCTACCGATGCCGGCAATTTTAGTCTTAAACATGAAAGGGTTGGTTTTATTTTTTGCTAAAATAGCGAAATTTCTCTAAATAGAAAAAAAAAACGTATTTTACGCTTTTTACGACCTAACCAACAAACACCCTTTTCCGATATTGCTACGGAAACATGATAACAAAGAAAACAGAAACGTTAAAAAAATATTTTGGATTTGATACTTTCAGAGAAAATCAGGAAAGTATCATTCAGGCTTTGATTGACGGAAAAGATGTGCTTGCCCTAATGCCCACGGGAGGTGGGAAATCGATTTGCTACCAATTACCCGCCCTATTAATGAAGGGAACGGCCATCGTTGTTTCGCCATTAATTTCATTAATGAAAGATCAGGTGGGAGGATTGCGCACCAACGGCATTCCAGCTGCTTTTATAAATAGCAGTTTAAGTTCAGCCGTTATGGCACAAGTAGAAAATGACTTTGTAAACGGCGAATTAAAACTACTCTATGTATCTCCTGAAAAACTAATATCCGCCTCTTTTTTCTCTTTACTTCAAAAAGGGAATATCAATCTTTTTGCCATAGATGAGGCTCATTGTATTTCCTCATGGGGACACGATTTCAGACCGGAATACGCTAAACTCGGGTTTATAAAAAACCAGTTTCCAGACATACCTACTATTGCCTTAACGGCTACGGCCGACAAGATTACCCGACGCGACATAGTAGATCAATTAAAACTTCACCAACCTGAAACATATATAAGTTCATTTGACAGACCCAATATTCATCTGGAAGTAAGACCTGCATTAGACCGGTTTAATCAAATATTGTCTTTTATAAAAAGTAAAAATGGCCAGAGTGGTATCATTTATTGTCTTAGCAGAAAATCAACAGAAACGCTGTCGGCGAAGTTAAATGCCAAAGGTATTAAGGCGTCTCCCTATCATGCGGGACTTTCTCCCTCAGAACGCAGTGATATTCAGGATGCATTCACTTTTGACAAGACGCCAATCATTTGTGCAACCCTGGCATTTGGTATGGGTATAGATAAATCATCTATTCGATGGGTCATACATTATAATATACCTAAAAATATTGAAAGTTATTATCAAGAAATTGGACGTGGTGGAAGAGATGGCGCAGCAGCAACAGCTTTGCTCTTTTATGGATTTGCAGATATTGGTATCCTAAGAGATATTCTAAACGATTCAAAAGGGGAAAAAACAGAACTGCAACTGGCCAAGTTGAACAGAATGAAGGAATATGCCGAAGCGCTTATTTGTAGAAGAAAAATATTATTAGGTTATTTTGGCGAATTCCTACCCGATAATTGTGGAAACTGTGATGTATGTCTCAACCCCCCAAATTATTTTAATGCCACCCGTCTCGCTCAAATGGCTCTTTCCGCTATCACTCGTCTAAATGAAAAAGCTACCCTTTCTATTTTAATCGATGTTCTGAGAGGCTCACATAGAAAGGAAATTACTGAAAATAGTTTCCATCTGATAAAAACTTTTGGTGTTGGTCGTGAATACCCTGCAGAACAATGGTACTACTATATTACCCAATGGATTAATATGGGTTTCATTGAAATTGCCTACGATGCTGGAAATGTTTTGCGCCTTGGAAGCGGCAGCAGAGAGGTACTTTTTGAAAATAAGGAAGTGCAATTAGTTAAAATGTTAACCATTGCGCAAAGAAAAGAAAAAGAAGCTGCAAAAGAATTCGTTGCTACCAAAAAATCACAGCATTACGAAACACTCTTTAATATACTGGTTCAGGTGCGTTTTAATCTCTCCCGAAACGCAGGCATTCCCCCTTATCAGATTTTTCCTGATACTGCATTGATGGAAATGGCCAGAAAAAAACCGATTGACCATAAAGATTTATTGGAGGTAACCGGTGTGAGCGAAGCTAAGGCCTTAAATTATGGCGCAAGTTTTTTGTCCGCTATCAGAGAATTTTTGGAGGGCCAAACTAATAATAATCCAGGTGTTACCCTTCTTTTGACCTATCACAGAGTGCTTGAAGGTCACGATGTAGAAGACATTGCAAGCATGAGAAAGTTGGCTACTTCCACTATTCAAAGTCATATCGTCAAACTTTATGTTGAAGATTTAATAACTGATATTCAACAGTTTATAAGTAAAAAAGAAATTGATTTAATGCTTGCAGAACCAGATGTTCACAGTAAAGAGGTTTCTATCAATGATTTATTTGAAAAATGGAATGGCGCCTTTTCCTATTTTCAG
>JAJTER010000014.1 GCA_021299835.1 Saprospiraceae bacterium
CATTTGAAATCCATGATAATTGTACTTCGGTAGTAGATACATTAGCTACTTCAATTTTAGCAATTGGAGGACATTTACCGCAGCTATCTAAAAGAAAGCGGATACTTTTCTCCATATTAAGCACGCCGCCGGAACTCACTTTATTCACCAAACTATCCAAAACAGTTACACCGCCCATCAGAGCTTTTCTGACTAACCTTGCGGCGGCGGCAGGATCATTACGAGATAATACTGCTAAAGTTGGACAGGGAGAAGCATAAAGAAGCCCAATGGCTCCGGCAATTTGAGGTGAGACGAAAGAATTACCGCTTTGTCTGGCATAACCACCTTTATCGGCTGTAGTTAATAAATTAAAGCCCAGAGAGGTAATATCTATGGACGTTTTACCATAACCGTATCTCAGTTCCCCTTTATCTGAAATAGCTGTTGCCGAGATCATAAAATCACTTGGGCAAGTGGTAGGAATATCTCCGGAAACATCCACATCGATACTTTGATTAATGGTTGCCGCGACGTTTAAAATACCTGCATCACCGAGCGCATTATAAAAATTACACCAAATAGGGAAATCCTCTGGTTTTCTTTTATCTATTCCCCAGGAGGTATTGGTTGCAACAACAAAAGCCCCCTTCCTACCTTTTGATTCATTATACAATTTCCTCATAACCAGAGGATAAGAATAAGCTTCTATCGCTCTACTTTCTGATAGAACATTGGCAATCTGGGAAGTTACAACCATCAGCTTGACCTTCCAGTTAATGCCAGAAACACCCATTTTATTATTACCTGTCGCTCCAATTAAGCCAGCTACAGGGGTACCATGAAAATTAATATAACTGACTTCATCCGATTTAAAGTCAACATTCCACCCCAGATAATCGTCTATGTAACCGTTTCCGTCGTCATCTCTGTTATTATTAGGAATTTCCGCCTGATTTACCCAGAGATTATCTTTCAGATCGGGATGATTTATATCCACACCATTATCAATAACGCAAATAACAATGGAATCACCGCTTGGGGTAACGCCGCCCTGGGTTACATTCCAAGCTTCGACAGCTTTTATATCCAGACCTACCAAACCTCCGTTTTGTCCATTATTTTGCAGATAATATTGCTGAGAAAACAGGGAATCATTAGGAATAACGCTCCGTAACTTTATGTAATGATTTCTTTGTACAAATCTGATATCAGGCTGTTGTTTCAAAAAACGAAAGGCGTCATTTTCAGATATTAAGGAAGGATTAATATTTAACTGATAAATATTAAGTGGTTCAGAAAGTATTTTTACGTTAGAAATGCCCGATGCTTTTTTTTCTAAAGCAAGCGAGTTAAACCAATTTATTGCTGATGTCTCAGGGTTAAACTGAACTAAAAACTCATTTGGCACGTAATCAGTTTCTTGAGCTCTTAGTTGGAAATGAGCGAAGAGACAGACAAGAAGAACAAAATTCAAACGTATAAACAACATCATTTTCTTACATTCCAATGTAAACGGGTAAGGTTTAAACATCTCGGCATAGTTAACAATGGTTTAAATTAAGAAATTATTCTATAGAAACTGCATTTCCAATAAATTATTCTGTTTTACCACGAAATTAGCCGTTCATAGACGAAAGAAATTCATCATTTGATTTTGTTCCAACCATGTGTTTACGAAGAAAATCCATTGCTTCCTCGGGTTTCATATCTGCCAGATGATTCCTAAGAATAAACATTCTCTGAAGTGTTTCCTTGTCTAACAACAAATCTTCGCGTCTCGTGGATGATTTTGTAAGATCGATGGAAGGGAACATCCGCTTATTTGCCAAACCTCTGTCGAGTTGAAGTTCCATATTACCTGTACCTTTAAACTCTTCGAAAATGACACCATCCATTTTTGAACCTGTATCTATAAGCGCTGTGGCAAGGATAGTCAGCGATCCACCGCCTTCAATATTTCTGGCTGCACCGAAAAATTTCTTTGGTTTATGGAGCGCATTGGCTTCTACCCCACCCGAGAGAACTTTTCCACTTGCGGGAGCCACTGTATTATAGGCTCTTGCTAAACGAGTAATTGAATCGAGCATTATCACAACATCATGGCCACTTTCCACTAAGCGTTTAGCCTTCTCTAAAACTAAATTAGCTACCCTAACGTGATTATCAGCGGGTTCATCGAAAGTGGAAGCGATAACTTCAGCATTTACACTTCTTTTAAAATCGGTAACTTCCTCGGGACGTTCATCTATAAGAAGAACTATAATATAGCATTCAGGATTATTTTTAGAGATAGCATTTGCCAAATCTTTCAAAAGGAAAGTTTTACCTGTTTTGGGTTGAGCGACAATGAGACCACGCTGACCTTTTCCAATAGGCGTAAACAAATCGATCATTCTATTTCCCATATCTTTTCCTGAAGATGAAGCGGTGAGCTTGAATTTCTCCGTAGGAAAAAGGGGCGTTAGATAATCAAAAGGAATTCTTTCTTTTATATTTTCCGGATTGGTACCATTTATCTTGGACACCTTTAGCAGCGCAAAATACTTCTCACCTTCTTTTGGTGGCCTTAAAGTGCCTTTGATGGTATCTCCTGTTCTTAAACCAAACAATTTAATTTGAGAAGGAGAAACATAAACGTCATCTGGTGAAGACAAATAATTATAATCAGAGGAGCGCAAGAATCCATAACCATCTGGCATCATTTCCAAACTTCCTTCACTTTCAATAATTCCATCCAATTCTGGTTCGAACCTGATCACTGGCGGCGCCGGCGGAGCTGGTGGATTAACTGGCGGCTGTTGGATAGGAGCTTCCTGATTATTTGCATCCAGCAATGGCTTCCTGTTATCTCTTAAAGGAGGCCTATTATCTCTAAGAATAACGGCTGGTCTTTGAACAGGCACCGGGGCAGTTCTTTGAATTTCACCATCTTCTCTTCTTTTCCTGAGAATCCTTCTGTTCTCAGCCTCCATATTTTCGGGGATGGGTGCAATTTCAGCAGCTCCAGGCTTGTCCCACAACTCTTTAGATGCTAAGTTTTTCCTGCCATCATTTTCAATTTCCAACGATTTATTTTCAGGCGGATTAACATCGACATTCCTTCTGGGGCTTGAAAAATCCCTTTTATCTGACAAATTAGCATTATTGCCTTCGGGGTTAGCATCTCTGCCTGATGAACTTCGACGAACGCTGGGAAATTCACGTCTATTCGGTTTATTATCCGTCACAGGTAAAGACTCCTGGACAGGATTAACCCTTCTGACTCTATTTAATTCTCTCGGAGTTTCCCGCCTTTCCTCTTCGTTGGGAGAAGATTCTTCTGGAGATTGAGATGGCTTGTTATCGGAAATAACGTCCTGTTTCTTAGCCATAACTGGTGGAACCCCAAGTTTTGGAATGGATGTTTCCTCCACCTTATCAAAATCAATTCGGAATTGTTCTGGTTTTGGATTAACAGAAGGAGTTATCGGTTGATTAACATCTCTTTCTGTTGCAACACCCGTTAGGGCTTGTTGATCGAGAATTTTATAAACTAACTCTTTTTTGGTTAATTTTTTGAATCCTGGCACTCGCATTTCTTCCGCTAAATCGCGTAATTCGGGCACCAACATCTCATTGAGTTGGACAATGTCGTATTGCATGAATAAAACTTTAAAAAAATAGGAGATTCGCTCGTCGAATCATACAGAATAATTAATAGAACTGAAATTTTCCTTTCCTGTAAGAAAATGATATATTATTTTTACCAAACAAATATCTAAAAGAGGAAGCCAATTTTAAGGGCTAATTTCTGATGAAAGGAAAAAACAGGGTGAATTATAGATTTCCTTCACGTATAAGGAAACAATGAGACAAAAATAGATTAATTTTTTATACTAAGTATTATCTTTGCAAAAAATTTACCTGACAAGTTAAATTCTTTTAAAAAAAAGAGAAAAAAAGAACTCTTTAAAGTTCATTAGAGAGAAAAAGGAAAGTAAAGTTATGTTGCAAATTAGCGTTATCCGTCAAAATCAGTCAGAAGTCATTGAAGGTCTTGGCAAAAAAAATGTGCCCGATGCTGCTGAAAAAATAGCTGAAATTATTCAGCTCGATGATCAGCGCAAGCAATGGCGAACCGAACTTGAGAAGTTACTTACTGATCGAAATCAATTTTCAGATGAAGTAGGAAAACGTTATAAAGAAGGGGATAAAGAAGGGGCTGACGCTATTAAAGTCAAAGTAAATGCCCTAAAAGATAAAACGGCCGAATTGGAGTTGCTTTTAGGGAATATCGAAAAAGATCTGGATGGTTTACTTTATTTGATTCCAAATCTACCCCATGCCAGCGTACCGCAAGGTAAAACGCCTGATGATAATGAGGTATTTCAAGCGTGGGCTGCTGAGCTTCCTGTTTTAAATGAACAGGCACTGCCTCACTGGGATTTAGCTAAAAAATATAACCTTTTCGATTTAGAACTGGGCGTAAAAATTACCGGTAGTGGATTTCCCGTTTACCGTGGCAAAGGGGCAAAATTACAACGGGCACTCATTCAGTTTTTTTTAGATGAAGCCGTAAATGCTGGTTACGAGGAGATTATGCCGCCATTATTGGTCAATGAAGCTTCTGCCACAGCCACTGGACAACTCCCCGATAAAGAAGGGCAAATGTATTATGTAGCCAAAGATGACCTTTACCTTATCCCAACCGCTGAAGTACCTATTACAAATATTTTACGTGACGTTATCCTGGACGCTGCGAAACTTCCTGTGAAAATGTGCGGTTATACCCCATGTTTCAGAAGAGAAGCTGGTTCTTACGGCGCGCATGTCAGGGGATTAAACCGGGTTCACCAATTTGATAAAGTTGAAGTTGTTCAAGTCGCTCATCCTGATAACTCTTATCAGGTTTTTGATCAAATGATTCAGCATGTTAGTCAGATTTTAGACAAATTGGAACTACCTTACAGAATATTGCGCTTATGTGGTGGAGATATGTCTTTTGCCTCAGCTTTAACCTATGATTTTGAGGTGTATTCTGCTGGGCAAAAAAGATGGTTGGAAGTAAGTTCTGTTTCAAACTTTGAAACATTTCAAAGCAACAGATTGAAATTGAGATTTAAAGACGGCAAACAATCAAGACTCGCGCATACGCTAAATGGAAGTGCTTTGGCTTTAGCCCGTATCGTAGCTGCTTTGTTGGAGAATAATCAAACAGCTGACGGTATTGTCATTCCTAAAGCGTTGATTCCCTACACGGGTTTCGACCATATATCTTGATTATAATGTAAACTAAATTTTAAGGAATTACGTTATAATCCTAAAAAATTCAAACCATGGGATATTTTATTTTAGCAGGTTTATTATCATTGGTTGGTTTTATTATCAGCCAAAAATTAAAAAATAAATTCAGGCATTACAGCCAAATTAGTATTCGCTCCGGATTATCTGGGCGAGAAATAGCTGAAAATATGCTTAAATACTATGGTATTCATGATGTTCGCATAGAAGAAGGGCATGGCATGTTGACAGACCATTATAATCCAATGTCTAAAGTTGTCAATCTTAGTCCCGATGTATTTAATGGTAGAACCATCGCTGCTGCGGCCGTTGCAGCACACGAATGCGGTCATGCCGTGCAACACAACCAGGCTTATGCCTGGTTAACCATGCGTTCAGCAGTAGTGCCTATAGTAAATATTGCGTCATCGCTGCAACAGTGGCTTTTAATGCTGGCTCTTGGTTTATTTGGATCAGGTGGCAATCAAACTATTTTGTTTATCACCATGCTTACCTTTTTAGTAACAGCGGTGTTTAGCTTAGTAACCTTACCTGTAGAATTTGATGCTTCCAAAAGAGCCCTGGTGTGGTTAAATCACTCCGGCATAACTCATGGAGCAGAACAAGAAGGCGCTAAGGACGCATTATGGTGGGCTGCTATGACTTATGTATCCGCTGCATTTTCTGCTTTAGTGATGTTATTGTATTTCGCTCTTCGTTTCTTTGGATCTTCCAATGACTAACTGGGCAAAAAGAAATTATTTTTAATTCTGGTAATAATCCATACAGCTATGTTGGAAGAAGTAAATTTTTTAGTGGAAACGGCTGAAGAAGCCATGGAAAAAGCGTTGGATCACCTCAATAAAGAGTTAGGGAAAATCACAACGGGCAAAGCTACGCCGGCAATTGTCAGAGATTTGTTGGTGAACTACTATGGCACACCAACGCCTATGAATCAAGTAGCTAATATTTCAACATCCGATGCGCGGTCTCTCGTTATCCAACCCTGGGAAAAGTCTATGTTAGCACCTATTGAAAGGTCTATCTTTGAAGCAAATCTTGGCGTCACACCTATGAATGACGGTGAAGTAGTGCGTTTATCATTCCCCCCCCTAACGGAGGAACGTCGTCGAGATTTAGTTAAAAAATCAAAGGCTCTGGGCGAAGATGCTAAAGTGAGTTCCCGGTCTTCCAGAAGGGAAGCTATGGAAGGTATCAAGAAAGCTGTGAAAGATGGTTTTTCTGAAGATGAAGGAAAAAAACGGGAGGAAACCGTTCAACAACTCACTGATAAGCACATTAAAAAAATTGATGAGCTATTAGATGCAAAGGAAAAAGAAATAATGACCGTTTAGATTTTTGTTTCTTGTAAAAAAATTATACTTTTGCAAACATTTTGAATTAATTGAGCATATTGCTTAAAAATAACAGCAATGAAACGTACTTACCAACCATCAAAACGCAAACGCGTAAATAAACATGGATTTCGTTCCCGTATGAGTTCTAAAAATGGACGCCGGGTACTTGCTAATCGTCGTGCAAAGGGTCGTCACAAGCTGACTGTTTCTGACGATACACATACTAAATAATCCTTTTTATATTTGACATAGATGGATAAAGTCATCGCTAACCTATTAAGGTTATTATGACTTAATTCATCTACACAAATGCCCGTTTGCTATAAAAGCTAATAAACATTTTCTTTAAAGTAAAATGTTTATTAGCTTTTATATTTTTACAAAGACAATTTATACTACTATTGTATTTTGTCCCCACGAAGTAACCTGTATCTTTTTCGCGCTTCAACGGCATATAAACTATCTGTGAACTCTATGAATATACGCTCATAGCAAGTACGTGCTTTTTCCTTATCTATTACTTTACTTTCGTATAATTCTCCTAAGGCAAATAAGGCATTATCTATTCTAATGCTTTCCGGGTCTGACGCTATCGTTTTTTCATAAAAAGCAATGGCTTCAGCAAATTTTTTCTCCTTCCTGAAAATATTTCCTTTCAAATACCAGATATCGTCCACCAAACTATGGTCCGGATAAGTTCTGAGTATATTATCTAAAACAGCAAAAGCCTCTTTTGTTTGATTTTGAAAACTGAGCAATTCAGCTTTTGCATAATTTTTCAGTGGCTCCGGTGTGGTATCAAGTCCTAAATTATCTAATATAAAAACAGACAAATCTAATGCATCATTAGCGATAAACTTTGACGTTGAGGCCTTTAATACATCAAACTGAGATTGAGCCCAGGTAAAATCACCTGTGTAATAGGACAACCTTGCATTTCTAAACCGGGCATCCTGTCCTAATAAATCATCTTGAAAAGCCTTATCCACCTGAGAATATAACAGGGTTGCTTCCCATATTTCACCGTTCATCAACTGATAATCGCCTAAAACAAGTTTAGCAGACGCTTGAATGCGAGGATTTAGGGATGGGAAACCTATGACCTCTGTTAATAATTCAATCGCTTTATTTAAATCATTTAAATAATACGCTTCTAATTCGGCGAGATCAATGAGAACGGTAGCAGTATTTCTATTTCTACCCAATTCATTAATAAAGGACAAATACTTTGATTTAAGATCAGCTACGAAGGCCGTTGACAGATTGGATTCTTCGAGCAGCTTATTCCTCCTGCAACGCAAACCCTCAATTTTAGCCTCCAGATAAAATCCAGAGTTCACCCCTTTCACGTCAACGATATAATCAAATGCTTCAATCGCTGTATTATAATCATTTTCATTTGCCGCCATATTAGCAAATTGAAATAGGCGAGTGCCATTTTCCTTTAACTTTCTATCTAACGCTTTCACCTGACGGAAAGCACCTGAAAAATCCTTTTCCTGAAGTAGCAACCAAATAAGTAATTCCGGGTACACGATAGCATCGGGTTGTAGTTGGATGCGCTCGTAAATCTGCTTTTTAAGCTCCTTATAATCCTCTTTTAATAAATACCGCTGAAAAATCATTTGAATATTATCCATTCTATCCGCTTGACTGGATACAACATTCAAATATTGATTAATCATTTTAGGACCATCCCCTTTTCTCCTGAATAGGTCCGCCAGATAGTAAGAAAAAACGAGATTATCATTTAGTATGATAGCCCCTTTTTCGTATGTTTTGATAGCCCAATCCAACTGATTTAGATTAGTGAAGGTATTTCCAATCCGAACAATAAAAAAGCGCTCAGGACTCATTCTATTAATGGCTAACTGAAATTGTTGTGCAGCGGCGGCGGCATCATCCAGTTTTTCATAGACCTGACCGAGGGAGATATTAAAAATAGGATCTGAAGTTTTCTTTCTTAATTCTTTGACTAAAACCTTTTCGGCCTCTGTATATCTCTTCAATTGAAACAAACAATCTACATACCTTTCCATAAAATAGGTATTTCCCTGTGTTGTTTCTACCAATTTTTTGAACAGCACCATCGCTCTTTCATAATCGCCATCGGCAAAATATTGTTGCGCCAACTTTTGATCTTGACCAAACGAAACAATAGGGACGGCTAGTAAAGCGATTAGCAGACTGAAAAAAAATAATTTTTTTGGCATGGTACAGGATTAATTGGCTTAAAATAACAAAACGCAATAGAGATAAACATGTTTTATAAAAACAAAAATGGTTGTTCTACCTAAGCAAAACAACCATTTTTAACTTCAACAAAAGATAAACGATTACTGAAGTTTAAATCTTACTGGAAGACGGAACTGAACTTTCACGGGTCTTCCTCTTTGGCGACCAGGTGTCCATTTAATTCCAGACTCATTCATGGTATTCACCACACGAGATGCTTCCTCGCCGCAGCCACCGCCTATTTCCTTAAGAACAGAAACGTCCTTAACGGTGCCATCTCTATCGACGACAAATTGTACTACAGCGGTGCCTTCGATACCATTTTCTCTGGCAATAACAGGGTACTTAAGATTTTTGAAAACGAATTCAAACACTTTTCTGTCTGAACATTTTTTCTTGTCCTCTTTTGTTTTTTCTGTATCACAACCAGGGAAAAGGGGCATATCCTCAACAACCATGAAAATTTCGTCATCTTCTTTTGGTGGTGGAGGTGGCGGAGGAGGTGGTGGAGGAGGTGCTTTGACAACAGGTGCCTCAACAACTTCGTCTGCCTCAACCGACTGATCGACGAAATCTGGTTCATCTTCTTCCATAACAGTTTCATCGGGAACTTCCTGAATCACTGGTGGTGGCGGAGGTGGTGGCGGAGGTGGTGGTTCGGCAGTACGCGGAGGTTCCATCTCGATGTCTTCTTCAATCATGACGAAATTATCTCCACCAGCTACCTTCTCAGCATATTCCGTTAGACCCAAAGCCAAAACAGTGATACCAAGTGCTACAACTAAGCCGTAGTTGAAAAAGGAACCACTCATCTTGAACACATCCGCTTCAGCGAATTTAGCGCGGTTCGATGAGGTTCCTGTCTCAGCCTGCTTGCTGTACTTTTCATTCAATGATCCTTCATTCAACTTAGACATTAAGTAGCGTGCTACAAATACGATACCCACAGTGAGTAAAGTAAGCGCTAAGAGTGCATAAAAGACCATTGTACCTGATACTTCAATAGCCATACTAACAAATTTAAGACGGTAAAAAATTATTTATTCTTAGGAATAGTTTAAAGATAGATGAACATTTTCAAAAAAAAGGTGTATTCAGCAAAAAAAAAAAATTATTTCACCAATTTTTGATATTCAGCAGCACTTAAAAGTTCTTCCAATTCTTCGGGATTAGTCATCTCTATTTTAATAATCCAACCTGATTCATAAGGGTCCTGATTTACCAGTGCCGGATTATCACCATTGCTTGAATCTAGGTCAGTATTGAACTCCAGTACCTTCCCACTTACAGGCATAAACAAGTCGGAGGTGGTTTTCACGGCTTCTACCGTACCAAAGATAGCCTCTTTATCAAGGGTATCTCCTACCGATTCTACTTCAACATAAACTATATCGCCCAACTCACTTTGAGCGAAATCGGTAATACCTATCATGGCTATATTATCCTCTACACGTATCCACTCATGTTCCCGTGTATAATACAAATCATCAGGATATGCTATCATTTTTACTATGGTTTGTTAGTTATTAATTACTTTTTTTCGCTAAAAACTCTTTTACCCATTCTGTAGTGATTGATTTGGGTCTTTCTAATGGGAAATTCAGTGCTCTTGACCAGCAAAGGGCAGCCAAAACGCCTATAGCTCTTGAAACACCGAACAAAACGGTGTAAAATCCGTGTTCTTTTAATCCATAATGGACTAACAAAGCGCCTGAATGAGCATCCACGTTAGGCCACGGATTCTTCACTTTACCTAAACTTTCCAATAAAGGAGGTACCACGCGATAAATTTTCCACACTACATTTACGAGCGGATCATTAGAAATATTCCTTTGAGCAAACTCCATTTGGGCAATAAACCTTGGATCAGGTTTTCTTAGCACGGCATGACCATAACCAGGTACGACCTGACCTGAAGCTAATGTCTTTTTCACATAGTCAATAATTTCTTCCTCGGTAGGTTCTTCCGTCCCCAGTTCTTTAAGCATATCCATAATCCAACCGATTACCTCCTGATTGGCCAGACCGTGAAGGGGACCTGCCAATGCGTTCATTCCCGCTGCAAGAGACAAATAAGGGTCACTCAAGGTACTACCTACCAGGTGAGTGGTATGTGCAGAGGCGTTACCGCCTTCATGATCGGCATGAATAGTGAGGTATAACCTCATTAAAGACTTAAAAGCGGGGTCTTCAATGCCCAATTGATGGGCAAAACTACCCGCCCAATCAAGGTTATTATCGGGAAGTATATAATCACCACCGTGATAATTTTTCCTATAAATATAAGCGGCAATCTGCGGTACACAAGCGATCAGATTCATCGTGTCTTCATAAACAGCATCCCAATATTCATCTTTGCGCATGCCTTCCTCGTAGCGCTTAGCAAAAATACTTTCTGTTTGAAGCGCCGTTATACCAATTGAAAATTGAGTCATCGCATGCGTTTCTATGGGCAAAGCATCCAGCACTTTAAATACATAATCAGGCACAACCGCTCTTTTCCGCCATTCCTCACATAACCATTCAACCGAAGAATTATCAGGAATTTCACCGGTAAGTAAAAGCCAGAAAAGACCTTCGGGCATAGGTTCAGTACCATTTTCGCCTTTGGGTAATTTTTCGCGTAATTCTGTAATACTGAAGCCTCTAAAGCGAATTCCTTCCATAGAATCAAGCAATGAAGGTTCCCATATCATTGATATTATTCCTCTCGCCCCGCCATATACCTGACTAAGTGTTACTTCATCCACCTTTTCTTCGCCGTGATTGCTTAAGATGGTTTTTATTTCTCCCCGAAGTGCCGTAGCTTTTTCGAAGAATTTTTGTTTCAAGGTATCCATTAAAATACAGTTAGGTTCTTTTTGCGATAAATGTACCAAATTCCCCTTACATTTGGGAAATTAAAATAAAATAAACGCACTAAAAAATGGTTGTTATTGGAGATATTTTAGTTAGTGATGAAGTTGTTTCAGAAAAATTTGTCTGTAACCTAAATGCATGCAAAGGTGCTTGCTGCTGGGAAGGAGATTTTGGTGCGCCCATTACAAACGAAGAAAAGCAAATTCTCGATGATATCTATCTCTCCATTAAGCCTTTTCTCAGTGTCGAAGGTCAGGAAGTTCTTGAAAATAAAGGAAAATATACCTACTACAAACAGGTAGATGAATGGGGTACGCCTTTGTTGAATAATGCTGCCTGTGCCTATTTAACTTACAGTGAATTGGGCATTGCCCAATGTGGCATTGAAAAAGCTTATCTGGCTGGAGCAACGCATTTTATAAAACCCATTTCGTGCCATCTTTATCCTATCAGAGTGAAAAATGAAATTGCTGGCTATGAATGGCTAAATTACGAGAAATGGAATATTTGTAGTGCCGCCTGCTCCCTTGGTAAAGACCTTAAGATACCCGTTTTCCAATTTGTTAAAGAGGCGCTCATCAGAAAATATGGCGCAGCTTTCTATGAGGAATTAGATGCTTATTATCAAATTCACTTTGCTAACCCTTCTTAATAAATCAATTACTTATAAATTGTATAACGACAAATAACTATTTTGATAGTTGGCCCGATGTCCATAATAAAGTGTAATAGCTTTTTAACCAATCGCCTTTTATTTTTATGTATTTCATCGCAATCTCTAAATTCTTTTGCTCTCTGGTATTTAGTAGAAAAACGGAACTTTCTCCGGCAGAAAACTTAATTTTTTCGGCTTCTAATAACGCATTTAATTGGTTCGTTTGATTTTGAAGATTTTTAACCTGAGCATCTAATATTTCGAAAGCACTAAAATATTGCTTCGCTTTGGTCGTCCAGTATTGCGTCTTATCCATCGTTTTGTATTCCCATTCCTTCATTTTATTATCTATCCATTGTAATTTACCGCGTTCCTTCCTATATAAAATGGGAATGCGCGCTCTTAATCCAAGTTTGTAATTGTTATCCAATAAAAAATTATCCGACCTAACGTCAAATTCCTGGTTAAAACTACGCCCGGTGGCTAATGCATTAAACTGAAGATTAAGATTGGGTTTAAATTGTTCTAAGGCCCATTTTCTTTCCAATTGATACTGATTTCCTGTTAATCTTAAAATCATTAGATCGAGATTTCCGCTCAAGGTATTCTGTACCCATGCCTCTGAATTATTTTCTATGATTGGATTCAATTCACTGGTAGCCAGGGGGAAATAATTTTCAGGATTAACAGGTTGGTCGTTTTGCCATAAATAGTTACCCATTTCCTGGGTAGCCAGTGTATAATCAAGGGTAACTTCAAAAACAGAGGATTCCCTGGTTAAAACATTCACATAAACCTCTATAGTGTCTATGGTTGGCTTATCCCCCTCTAAAAAACTGGTAACCATGTCTTTTAGTCTATTCTTAGCCAGAATCAACGCTTGATTCTGCACATCTCTTTGTTGATAAGAAACGTACCAATCCAGATATGCTTTAGCGGCATCTAGCAGGACATCATTTTCAACCTGCTCCAAACCTAATTTTTGAATACTCATATTCAGTTCTGCTTCCCTTAATATGAGTCTGTATTCGTCAAAAAGAAGGCCTTGCAGCAAAGGAATATCCATACCTAGTAATGCCTGCCCATTTAATGGTTTTACATCGAGCGGATTTAAAAAACTACCTGAAGTGAAGTCATATCCTGCTTTAAACTTTAGTCCCCATCGGGTAGGAATAGTTAATTGATTTTCAGAAATAGTATAATAATTTTTACCGTCAAATTTTTTTCTGTCTATAGCGAAGTTTAATGAAGGATCGAAATTTCCTTTGGCTATCAACAAAAGATTTTGAGATTGCAGCCATCTTTGTTTTGCTTCTTTGATCGCAGGATGTTCCACGGCCACCCAACGCAGATATTGATTCATAGAAAGCGGCTCCTGAGCCATCCCATTAAAGCTAAAGCAAAAAAAGAATAAAAAAATTAACCTGCTCATTTTACTGATTTGAGTGGCGCTTTGCCTTTAATTTTCTCTGTTTTCTCCCCTTCAATACCGGAACCATAAAAGTCTGGAGGGAATCCGTTTAACTTTCTCCATATTTCGTACCACAAGGGCACATCGCCGAGGAGAGCAATTCCTTTAGCCCCCGAACCTGGACGGAGTTCTTTGGGCCATTTCTTATTTCTTTCATCTGCTGCCACTATAATTCTATAGAGACCGTTTTCTGATATATCGTTATCAACGGCTGCAATTTTCCCCTCAAACGTACCAAATGAATTTCCTGGCCAACCAGAGAATACAATAGCAGGCCAACCATCAAAAATAAAGCGCACTTCTTGATTTTTCTCAATAAGAGGCAGATCCATAGGACGTATATACAACGAAACGGCTAGTGGAAAACTTGCTGGCAAAATAGTTAATACCGATTCATTTTCCTTTACAATCTCCCCTAAACCCGGTTTTAAAATTCTGGTAATGAAACAATCCTGGGGGGCTGTTATATAATAAAATCCATTTCTGATTTCATAATTTGATGCTTCACTTCTTAGTTTGTCCAAATACGATTCCGTATCCATAATGGATGCGCGCGCCGCAGCAATATCGGAATTAATTTTGCTTGTTTTTTGAATAAAATCATTTAAAATGGCCTTTTCATCCACTTGTAAATTAATTTTTTCATTTCTGGAAATATTCAGTTTATTTTCAGCTGAATTCAATTTTGCTACCAGTTCTTGAATTTTAAATTTTTTCTCTTCTATCTCAGCTACCGATTTAATTCCTTTTTCATTTAAAGAGACGGTTCTGTCAAATTGTATTTTAGCGATTTGCAAATCAAGTTTAACCCTATTTAAGTCAATACTGTCGGCATCGATTTTGAGGACAATCTGGTAAATCTTATTTTTTATGGTTTGCTGCTTTAGTAATACCTCACTTTCTATAGCCCGTTGAAAATCGTTTAACGCCTGAATTTTTGAGAGATACTCTTGAATACTACCTTCTTTATTTACCACCCTCGCCTTAGACCTTGAGACTAAATTCGGATCAAAATAATCGGATTTGACCTCCGAAAGGAACAAAATAGTATCCCCTTTACTTACCCGATCACCCTCTTTGACATACCATTGTTCAATTCGCCCTGAAATGGTAGCATCAATTGTTTGCGGTCTGTCAGAAGGATTCAGGGGGATTGTTTTACCATCAGATTGAATATTTTGCGTCCAGGGGAGAAATAAGAAAGAGATGCCAAAAACGATAAAAACCCAGGTCCAGACCCTAAAAAATAACTTAGCATTAGAGGTTTCTGTCTTCTTCAAGGAAGAGAACGGATAATTTATTGTTTCAAGAGGAAGTTTATTATTTGAAATGTTTAACATGGAGGTAATTTCGTGAAATTCAATAAAATATTTCCTGAAAGTAAGAATCCTTTTCCAACTCCCTGAATGATCCTGCAGCATATACGGTACCTGACTTAACAAGTATTATGCGGTCGCATTTTTCCGCAATAATGGGGTCACTTGTTGAAATAACCACCGTTCTTTCTTTTAAATAAGTAAGTATAAAATCAAATACCTTATGTCGCTCCCTTCTATTTAGAAACATAAATTCCCCTTCTGCTAACCAAAGTGCTGGATTAAAAATGAGGCTTCTCGCTAAAATAATCTTTGATTTTGTACTTTTTGAGATATTTCTGCCCTCTGAAACTAAGTGGGTCAAATATCCTTTCGGCATTTTTTGAATAATTTCTGTTAATCCTATGGCATCTGCTACCGGGGTGATTTTATCGAAATTAACATCGTTATTACCCATACATATATTATCCAGAATCGTACCGTCCTGAATATTTTCATCTGCCAAAAAATGCCCTACCTTACATCGGATGGTGTTTATATTTAATGAGCCAACGGGCATTTCATTAAATAAAAGCTGCCCTTTAACATCGGTATAAAGATTTGACAAAATATGTAATAGGGTAGTTTTTCCCGCATTGGCATCCCCAGCAAGGCAGATTTTTTCGCCAGCGCTTATTTTAAAATTCATGTTGTGTAAAGAGGGAGATTCATCAGGATCGTAGGAAAAGGATAAATTCCTTCCTTCCAAGGATATACCCATTTGGTTAGGTGGAAAATAAAGCAATGCTCCGTCTTCTCTTTCTAAGGGCAAGTCCATTATTTCCCCCATTTTTTCTATGGCCGTTAGTACATCGTAAACACTTTCCATAGTCAAAATCAACTTTTCCACTGAAGCGATAACTAAAATCACAATAATTTCAGCCGCAACAAACTGTCCAATATTAATCTGATTTTCGATAACCAGATAGGCGCCTAAAGTAAGTAAAGTTGCCGTCAAAATAGTTTCAAATAGGACTACTGTGCTGTATTGGGTAATTAAAATCTTGAAGTGCGCCTTTCTGTTATCAACATATTTAGACGCTAAATTATCTGTAGTAATGAGGGGATTAGCTCTATTGGCCGTAATTTTAAAATCGTACATAGACCTGGCAATTTCCTCGAGCCAGTGTGCCACCGCATACTTGTATTTCGATTCCATTAAACTGGTCTTCATTCCAATTGGGCCTGTATATCTGAATATCAGGAAGAGAATGACGATTAATATAAAGCTAAAAAAAACAAAAAAAGGATGATAAAAGGAGATGAGCAACAACCCAATTAAAATCTGGAAAGACGCACTAGAAAAATCAATGAGTATTTTTGGGATACCTTTTTGAAGCGTTAATGTATCAAAAAAGCGATTCATTAATTCAGGTGGGTACTTTTTCGTAAGTCCCTCCAACTTGAACCGGGGAAGCCTGAAACTAAAATCTAAGGCTGACCTTAAAAAAATTCGTTGTAAGATAACTTCCACCACAGACAATTGCATGATCTTTAAGACACCTGTTAAAGCAACGCCTAATGTTACTACACCCAGTAAAATAAATAAGGCACTGGAAACGCTTCCACCCGCAATCAACCCAATAATAGCCTGAATACCAAGGGGTAAACTTAATGTTATGATTCCCGCCAAGACAGCATATACGTAAACGTAAATGATGTCTTGTCGGTCTAATTCCAGCATTCTTAATAACCGGTTAAATGGGGTAAATTTCATGATAGCTTTACTATTAAACAATGTCAAAACATAAGAACCTTTCTTATTGTTTTATAAAATGAAGTAACTTCGATAAAAAAATTCGGCAAAAAGGGCTGATTTATGGAGAAAAAAATAGTATTGGAACGATTCAAAGCTTATTTATTATTGGAACGAGGATTGTCAAATCAAACTTTCTTGCATTACAAACAAGATTTAAACAAATACTTTAACTTTTTGGGAAACCTCACGCCTGCTTTGTCACCAGAAGATGCAAAATTAACAGAAATAGCTGTATTTCTTGGAACTTTAAACGATTTAAAACAATCCAATGCTTCACAGGCAAGAATAACTTCTGCTCTAAAAACTTTTTATTCCTGGCTACTTTTAGAAAAAAAAATAAATTCCAATCCAACCGACTTAATTGAAAGTCCAAAAATCCATAGAAAAATTCCTGAGGTTATGTCTTATATGGATATTGAAAAACTTTTTCAGCAAATTGATTTAAGTGAACCTACAGGCACAAGAAATAGAGCTATTTTAGAAACTTTATATGCTTCAGGGCTAAGGGTCAGTGAATTGTGTAATGCACGAATAAGTAATTATTTTCCAAAAGAAGGATTTTTGCGGGTGCTCGGCAAGGGTAATAAGGAGCGAATTGTCCCTATCGGGGAAGACGCCATTAGTTATATAGAATATTACCTATCTACCTGGCGGAGACATTTGCCAAAAATTGCTGCCACAGATACCGATATATTATTTTTAAACAGGCGTGGAAAAAGACTTTCCAGAATATTTATCTACCAGATAGTGAAGGAACTGGCAGAAAAGGCGGGGCTATCACCATTGATAAGCCCACACACTTTTCGACATTCTTTTGCTACCCATTTACTGGAAGGAGGAGCCGATTTAAAGGCGGTACAAGACATGCTTGGACACGAGTCCATCCTAACTACAGAAATATATACTCATTTAGATAATAACTACCTTAGAGAAACATTAAATTTATTTCATCCGAGGAATAGAAAATCAACCTAAATTCTTTTTAGCCTCTGTAAAAGGCTGGTTATATAATCTGTTTCCTGTTGCTGCAAAAAAGGCGTTTGCCACGGCTGCAGCGGCAGGAGGTAAAGCGGGCTCACCCAAACCTGTTGGATCTATTTCATTTTCCACAAAATGAACTTCCACTGGGAAAGACTCATTTATCTTTATCATTCTGTAAGTATCGAAATTTGATTGTTGAGATTTCCCATCTTTAATATCAATATTTCCAAATTGGGCATGCCCTAATCCGTCGATAATACCTCCAACAATCTGGTTCTCTGCACCGCTTCTATTCACTATGATACCACAATCGGCGGCACAATACACCTTTCTTATTACTGGTTTATTATTTTCCAGGACCACTTCTGCGACCATGGCAACGTAAGAGCTAAAGGAGAAATAGGCACTAAAACCCATAAAAACGCCCTCTTTTTTCTTATCCCAACCAGAAACCGAACGAACCAATTGCATGGTTTTTTTAAACCTGTTTACATCATAATCCAACTTACCTACTGGATTTGAGGCAGCTTTATCCAACAGATTCATTCTAAAATCAATAGGATCTTTTTTAAGTTCCAAGGCCACTTCATCGAGAAAACATTGCTCGGCAAAAGCCACAAAGTTATGAACGGGCGCACGCCAAGGTCCTGTTGTTACATTAGATTCTTTGTTATGGCCTTCAATTAAAAGATGCTGAATGGCTCCGGCGGGGAAATTATTTTCACGAGTAGGATTACCTACATTTAGGCCAGCGCCTCTAACGTGAAAGCCTAAAAAGTCACCATTTTTATCTATGGCGGCGCGATAAGTATATTTACAGGCTGGTCTGTAAACCCCTCCTGCCATATCGTCTTCCCGAGTCCATTGAACTTTCACCGGGCTTTTAGCTAAACGGGAAATTTTTGCTGCTTCCTCTGCAAAATCTGAACTTAATCTTCTACCGAAACCACCGCCCATTCTGGTCATTTGTACGGTAACGGCTTCCACGGGAAGTCCTAATATTTCAGCTACTTTTGTTTGAGAACGCTGAGGCGTTTGTGAAGGCCCGATTAATTCCGCCGAACCTTCCTTAACATCTGCATAGAAGTTCATTGGCTCCATGGCATTATGAGGTAAAAAAGGGCAGCTAAAGGACGCTTCAATAATTTTATCAGCCTGACTGAAAGCGGATTCTGCATCGCCATCTGCCCGAAATGCCTTAGCTGGCTTTTGAGCTAAAAGGTCGGTCAACGATTTATCATGCTGAGCGGTATTTTCAGCCGCCGTCTTTTGAATCCAGGAAACATCAAGTGCTTTGCGGGCTTTTAAGGCTGTCCAGGTATCACTGGCAACGATAGCAATTTTGTCATCAAAAGGGTAAACGCCGAAAACGCCGGGAATAGCTTTGGCAGCAGCATCGTTTATCTTATCAGGTATTTGACCAAATCCCGGAGGCCTTGCAACCACCGCGTATTTCATTCCTGGCTTTTTGATATCAATACCATAAATGGCTTTACCCGTAAAAATATCTTTATTATCTACATTGGCAATAGATTTGCCTAATAGTCTGAATTCACTTGGTTTTTTAAGTACTACCTTGGTTGGCACTGCTTGTTTCACCGCTTCTATCGCAAGTTCGGCATAGGAAGCCTTTTGATTATTTCCCAGTACCTGGCTATTTTCAGTTCTCAGGCTATCTACTGAAACCTGCCATTTCTGCGCTGCTGCTGCCAGCATCATCATTCTTACGGTGGCTCCTGCCTGGCGCAAAGTTGCCCAGGAAGCCTTCAAAGAGCCACTTCCTCCGGCCACCTGACGTTGATATTTTTTACCATCTAAAGGAGCCTGTTCCACTTTAACCTTTGACCAGTCAGCGTCTAACTCTTCCGCGACAATCATGGGCATAGCCGTCTTAACGCCTTGACCCACTTCAGGATTTGGCGAATAAATAGTAATGGAACCGTCGGGAGATATCAAAATAAATGGATTGAAAGACAATGCTTCGTTTAAACCCGACGTTAAGGCTGCGGCATTGGCGGAAGAAAAACCTAATAATAATCCGCCGCCTGCTACGGCTGTAACCTTAATAAAGGATCTTCTTGATACTGAAAATTCAGGATTATTCATAATTATCGGGCTTTTTGTGCCGCAATATGCACGGCTTTTCTAATTCTATTATAGGTGCCACAACGGCATATATTTCCAGCTAAGGCCACATCGATATCGGCATCGGACGGGGTTGGATTTTTATCGAGAAGTGCAACGGTCGTCATGATTTGACCCGCTTGACAATACCCGCATTGAGGGACATCCACTTCTTGCCAGGCCTGTTGCACCGGATGATCGCCAGATTCACTTAAACCTTCAATTGTAACAATTTTTTTTCCGTCAAAAACAGATACGGGAAGAGAGCAGGAGCGCATAGGCTCACCTTCGACTAAAACTGTACATGCACCACATTGTCCAATACCGCATCCATATTTCGTACCTGTCAGTCCCACAGAATCTCTTAATGCCCATAACAAAGGCATTTCAGGATCTATGTCTAATTTGCGCTTCTTACCATTAACATTTAGTGTAATCGCAGCCATGATATATTATTTTTCTGTAAATTTAATCTTTTTTTACACTGAATACTTCCTTAAATGTCTGAAAAAACATTCATACATGAAGATAATATTTTTTCATCGCTTATTTTGAAGAATGAAAAGGATATTATTTCCCAAAAAACCAACTTATACACGGAGGAAGAACTTCTTAACCTACTATCCGAACAGATTCAGCACCTAATGGTTCATGATCGGGAACAATTGTGGAGCCTTTTTTATCGCTTAGATATTACCGACGAATCCCTTCGTTTTGTGCTAAATAATACGCCCTCAGAACAACAATCCATTGCTTTGGCTAAATTAGTTTTAGAGAGGCAAAAAAAACGAATGGAGACTAAACAGAAATACAAACAAGATCCAATAGAAGATGAAGAATGGCGTAGCTGGTAAAAAAAATGTGCACCATAGATGATAATTAAAACCAAAGGGTATGTTTTCCGAACCTTAAAATATGGGGAACATCAACTTATTACCGATATTTTTACAGAATCTAACGGTCTTTTAAGCTTTATTGTCCCTGGTGCCAGAAAAGGGGGTATTCATTCAAAGGGTATATTTCTGCAGCCCCTGTCTTCTCTTGATTTAATAATAGAGGTACAAGACGGTAAAAATTTACAGAAAATAAAAGAAATAAAATTTGACAGATTATTTACGAATATTCAAAGCGACCTGCGAAAAGGCGTTATTATATTGTTTTTAGGTGATGTTTTAAGACAAAGTGTGAAGGAAAATGCGCCAAATAAAGAACTTTACGATTTTATCGATGCTAATCTTCAGTACCTGGATCAGGCAAACCAGGGATTTTCCAATATAACCATCTATTTTTTACTACACCTCACCGCTCATCTGGGATTTTTTCCTGTGAATGAATGGACAGCAACCAATAGTTCTTTAAACCTAAAAGAAGGATATTTTGAACCTTTTCAAGAGATCATGGAGTATAACCTGGAGGCTGAACCGAGCAGACTTTTAGACCAGTTTATGAACATTCCTTTACAGCAAATTTCTGTCATAAAACTTTCCCGGGACCAGCGTTTATATCTCATTGACAAAATAATATGGTATTACAGATTTCACCTTGATTTTTTCCCGGAACTGAAATCGCTTCCCGTTTTAAAAGAAATATTTTAATTAAACCTTATTTTTATAAACTCTTTACCTTATACTCTATTTATTATTCTACATCAACATTCTAATAAAATGGAACATTTAAACGATCAGGTAATTGACAGAATTGTAGAAATGGCCTGGGAGGACAGAACCTCTTTCGATGGCATTTTCAGGCAATTTGGTGTAGCTGAAGCAGAAGTTATTGCCATTATGCGTCGCGAAATGCATCCCAATAATTTCAAAAAATGGAGAGCAAGGGTTCAGGGAAGAAGTACAAAGCACGAAAAATTGAGGGTAGAGGATGTAAATCGTTTTCATTCCCGTATGCAAAGAACGATTAGCGGAAACAGGAAATCTAAATAATTATCCCGTTATATATACATAGCCGAAAGCCGAAAGAGCGATTATGATGCCGTACATGAAAACGGCGTAACAAATTCTTAGATATTTATACTTGACTGCCAGCACTTTACCTAAAAAATATAAATCTCTCGTCATGGAGTTATACAAGAAATCATTATCCTGAATCATCTCCATCATACCCTCCTGAAATTTCTCCATTTCCATATTATAGAAATTACCAAAAAAAAGAAGATTAGCCTTTCTGTCTTTTATATCCTCATCGGTAACTGTTCCGCTCGTCACTTTAGGGCGCGTCGATAGAATGGCAAAAACCAGGGACATCAGGCAAACTGCCAGAAGCAGAAAAGTGGGAAAAGCCAGCCTGGGATTCATTTTAAGTTGAGGGAGCAAATTGGACACCACTATGGAAATGATAATGGCCGAAATACTCAGCATAATATTTGCCTTATTATCGGCAATGGCACTTAAGTTTATGTGGGTCCTGTAAGTGGCTCTAAACATCGTTTCGACACCCCTACCCACCTCCGGTTCCCTTGATTTGTTATTTTTCTTTTTATCTTTTACCTCTTCTGACGGTGAAATGGTGTTTTTATACTTTAAAAGGAATTTAATATTTTTCTCTTTCCCTTCATCGAAAAGGATTCGGGCAGAGGGCGTGTTGTACTTATGGGCAACCATAAAATTCAACTCTGCCTGAACGAATTGAATTTCCGGTTGAAACTGATTTTCCGTCAACAACCATTCCTGACGCAATCTATTGGACCTGTCCCAGTAATTTTCATTTCCCAGATGTCCAAAATCGGCGTCAATCATAGCCCCTTCCAACCAATCGGTTGGTTGATGATTTGGCTTTGTAGACAATATTAAACGTACGACCTTATCAATGGCTTCGTCCGTTATCCCAACGGAATTCGATGCAAACTGTCTGAAAATTTGTACTGATCTATCCTCGTGATCTTTTGACCCTCCGGAAAATCCTGTGTCGTGAAAAAGGGCGGACAAGAACAAAGCTTCCTGCTCTTCGTCGGACGGACACTCAACAGAAACAATCCTTTTTGCCGCAGACAACACGTCCTGAACATGATTAAAATTATGATATAAATAACTTGACGGAATATTTTCCAGGAAATGTTTTTCTACAAATGCCGTGGCGGTTTCTATTAATATATCGTTCATCCCTCTTTTACATTTTCAGATTACTGTCCGTTATTAACTTTCACAAAGTTAAGGTTATTCTTTTCAATCACGTAAATTATGAAAAATTACAAATTAAATATTGATATGACTAAAAAAATAGCTTTAATAACGGGAATCACAGGACAAGACGGCGCCTATTTGACTAAATTATTACTATCAAAAGGATATGAGGTACATGGAATGCAGCGTAGAACATCCCGCTTGAATAACGTGAGAATGGATACCATATTTCAGGAAGCTTTCTTAGCTAATTCCAGTCTTTTCACCCATTTTGGGGACCTTTCGGATGCCGGCATGCTCATAAAGCTGGTGCAGCAGATTCAACCTGACGAAGTGTATCATTTAGCGGCCATGAGTCATGTTCAAGTCAGTTTCGACCAACCGGAGTACACCGCCGATATAAATGCAACGGGAACATTGAGGTTATTGGAGGCCATAAAAATTGCAGGTCTTTGCCAAAAGACAAAATTTTACCAAGCCTCCACTTCCGAGCTTTTCGGTAACGCAGCCAGATCGCCTCAAGGGGAAGCAACCCCTTTTCACCCCACTTCACCTTATGCTATTTCCAAATTATTCGCCTATTGGATGACCACCAATTACAGAAATTCTTATGGCTTATTTGCCTGCAATGGCATTTTATTTAATCATGAAAGCCCCTTACGCGATGAATCATTTGTCACCAGAAAAATCACCATGGCCGTAGCCAAAATAGGATTAGGATGTCAAAAAACACTGTATTTGGGTAATCTGAATGCGAAAAGAGATTGGGGGCATGCGGAAGATTATGTGGAAGCTATGTGGCTGATGCTTCAGAAAAACAAGCCCGACGATTATGTAATTGCCACAGGTATTTCCACTTCCGTTAGGGAATTTGTTGAAAAATCATTTGACATTATAGGTATCAAATTACAATTCGAGGGTACTGGTACCCATGAAAAAGGGTACTGTTTGTCTTCGCAAAACAGCTTATATCCTGTTAAAAAAAATAGTCTTCTTGTCGCCATTGATCCTCAATTTTATCGCCCATCCGACATTGAGTGGTTAATAGGCGATACAACAAAGGCGAAAAAGGAACTCCACTGGGAAGCCAGAACATCTATAGATAGCCTGGTTCACGAAATGGTCACATCAGATATACAAAGTGTGCTAAACCAAACAAATACGGTGAAATGAACCTACAATCCAAAATTTATATCGCCGGACATACAGGATTAGTAGGTTCAGCCATTGTTAGAAAACTTGAGATGCGGGGATATAAAAATCTTATTTACCAAACTTCAGCACAACTGGATATAAGGAATCAGCGGGCGGTAAACGATTTTTTCGACCATCAGAAACCAGAATATGTATTTTTTGCGGCGGCAAAAGTAGGTGGTATTCAGGCAAATCTATCTTACAGATCAGCCTTTATTTATGATAACTTACAAATACAGACTAACGCAATACAAGCAGCGCATTTTTCACGGGTAAAAAAACTCCTCTTTCTAGGATCAAGTTGTTTGTACCCCAGATTGGCCACGCAACCCATAAGGGAAACGGAGTTATTGACTAGTGCCCTGGAACCAAGTAATGAATACTATGCGATAGCCAAAATAGCAGGTATAAAACTTTGCCAGGCATACAAGCTGGATTTCGGGTGTAATTTCATCACCGTCATGCCACCCAATCTATATGGTCCCAATGATCATTACGACCTGGAAACCTGTCATGTTTTACCTGCCTTAATCCGAAAAATTCACGAGGCAAAAAAGCATGACATACCAACCTTATCACTTTGGGGAAGTGGAACACCCAGGAGAGAATTTCTTCATGTAGATGACCTTTCGGAAGCGCTGCTTACCCTTATGCTGGAATATGATGAGGTATCGCCCATAAATATTGGTGCCAGTACCGACCTATCCATCTGTCAGCTGGCCCAACTTATCAAAAGAATCATTTGTTATAAAGGTGATATCCAATTTGACTTAACCAAATCGGATGGAACGCCCAGTAAGTTAATGGATTCAAGCAAAGCCGTACAATTAATCCACTGGAAACCAACTATTTCATTAGAAAATGGAATTAGGGAATTATATGCGAGTTTGGAAGAGGAGGAATGGTATGGATGAGGATGGAGAGCGCAAGATAACTAACAAGCGGGAGGGGTGGCAAGCTGTACAGTAGAATATATAAGTTGGTCAATTGTCCGGTAAATAGCAGGAAATTAGCAGTCAACCTAGGTATTCAGAAAAAAAAGAAACAAACATTTCAATTGAAATTCAACATTTTATCATTTTTTTGTAAGAAAATAATGCTTTTATGGCCTGGCAAAAATGCTCCTAAAAACGTTGAAGCAAAAACTTGAAACAAATTTCTCCAGATTAAGGAGGAATCTATTTTTACGATATGGGATTAATTATATCCATTATATGTAACATTATCAATGCACCAGAAGGCATAAACATTGAAACTTGTTATGAATTTTATTATATTTGGATATAAAATAGAATTGAATGCTTATCGAACGAAATACAAAGGATCAGATTACAATAACTGTTTCATCTTCTCTTGATAGCTTCGGACTTCAAAGACTTATTGATTATATTAAGTACCTCGAAGCGACATCAAAAACCAAGGCAAAGCAATCTGATGTTGATAAACTTGCAGATGAAGTAAACACTTCCTGGTGGGAAAGGAATCGCAATAGATTTTTAGAATGAGGTTTATTGTTGACGCAAATATAGTTTTTAGTGCCATCTTGAATACAAATGGAAAAATTGGCGATATTCTAATAAATGGAGGAATGCGATTTGATTTTATTGCTATTAAAGAAGATATCAGGTTTAACCATTGAAGAAATTCAAGAAGCAGAATTTCAAATATATAAATCTATCCTTTTCATATCAGAAGAACAAATTACACAATCTACCTGGTTAAAATCTGAAAAATTAGTTGAAGATATTGATCCAAATGATATTCAATACATTGCTTATTCGAAGCATTTCAACTGTAAAATCTGGAGTGGAGACAAAGCTTTAATTATCGGTTTGGCCAAAAAGAAATTTACAAAATTTGTTACAACGGACGAACTCTTTACCATTCATACATCAAAAAAGATAAAAAGGTAAGGGCAAAATATAGGAACCTTTGTTCAGCTCGCCTTCTAAACCACAAAAATTCTATTAAATAATCATCCGTTTATCAAGATTTTGGTTGGCCTTGATCACTTACAAACGGCTGATTATAATATCGTTGTCCTGTAGTTTGAAACAATGCATTAGCTACTGCTCCAAAAACCGGAGGAAATGGGGGTTCACCAAGACCTGTAGGATCAATATCATTCTGAACAAAATGAACCTCTATTTTTTGAGGTACCTCGTTGGCTCTAATCATCCGATAATTATGGAAATTATTTTGTTCAGCAGCCCCATTCTTATGGGTCAATGCGCCATAAAACGATTGTCCGATGCCATCTACCACGGCGCCTTGCACCATGTTTGTAGCAGCATCCGGATTTACGACTACACCACAGTCAACCGCTGAAATTACCCTTTCAACATAGGGCAGCCCATCCCTAAGAACCATATCTACCACATGACCAGCATAGGAAGCGTGACAAAAATAGGCAGCTACCCCTCGTTTCTTACCCGCATTCTCTGATTTCCCCCATCCTGATTTTTCCATCAATAATTCCAAAACACCAATGTATCTGCCCGGATCGTAATCATTATTGGACCCCACCGGTCTTTCTTTTGCCTTTTTAAGTAAATCAAGACGAAGTTGAATGGGATCTTTACCCATTGCTTCCGCTACCTCATCGAGAAAAGATTGTTCAGCTGCAGCATTAAAGTTAGACCTTGGAGCCCTAAAGGCACCGATAGTAATATTGGAAGGTATTTCCCATCCATCCGCTAAATAATTATCAACGGCACCAGCAGGAAAACGATTGGCATGAATTGGGTTTTCAGGTATGCCACCTCCTGTAACATGGAAACCTATGAGATTCTTGTTTACGTCCAGAGCGGCCCTATAGGTAGCTGTGTACATCGGGCGATAGATTCCATAAGTCATATCATCCTCTCTGCTATAGATTAATTTAATGGGTGTTTTGGCTCTTTGGGAAATGAGTCCCGCTTCCACCATGTAATGATGATAGGCACGACGTCCAAAACCTCCACCCATGCGCGTCATTAAAATTTCTATTTTATCTGCTGGTAATCCGAATCGGGCAGCAAGCGTAGCGTCTGCAAAGTTTGGTGCCTGGAGCGGACCAACGAACAAAGCCTTATCAGCCTCAACGTGAGCAAAGAAATTGATAGGTTCCATACAATTATGCGCCAAAAAAGGAGCATTATAGGTACGTTCAATTACCACTGCTGCATTATTGAAAGCGTTTTCAGGGTCTCCATCTCTCCTCAACACTTTAGCTGGTTTTTTTGCCCATTCCCTCATTTTTTCAAAATGTAGATCTGTACTTTCCAAGCCATACGGGGTAATTTCTTCGACCTTATTTCCCCGAACCATCATAAATTCCTTGCGCTCCGGCGCTATTTCCCAATCTACTTTCAAGACCTTTCTGGCATTCATCACTTCCCAGGTAGATTTACCTACAATGGCGATCAATTCATTGAATGTACGCGTTTCAAATGCCCCCCTGTTAGAACCTTCTTCAAAGATTTTTATACTAAAAACATCCTTTATGCCCGGCATTTTGAGTGCAGCGGATGCATCAAAAGACTTCAACTTCATACCAAAAGCGGGCGGGTGCTGAACCATAGCAATTTGCATCCCTTCCATACTATAATCCATTCCAAAAAGAGGCTTACCGGTAACTATTTTTACCCCTTCGATATTCTTTCTTGAATTTCTTATAATCGAAAAATCCTTTGGTGATTTCAGTTTAACCTCTTTGGGAACGGCAATTGAAGCTGCCTTAGCCGCCATTTCCCCATATTTCGCTGTTTTTCCACTCGAATGAGACAGAATTCCTACTTTAGTTGTAATTTCAGATGCAGGCACATTCCATGTTTGAGCTGCTGCTTCAATCAACATTTGTCGGGCAGAAGCCCCTGCATTTCTGAGCGGTTTCCAATAGGCACGCACCGAATTACTACCACCTGTGAACTGATTACCAAATTTTACATTATCATGAGAAGCCATTTCAACCTTCACATCTTTCCAGTCAACATCTAATTCTTCTGCGGCAATCATTGGAAGTGAGGTCATCACATTTTGCCCGAATTCAGGATTAGGGCACATTATTTTCACTATATTATCAGTCGTAATTTGTATATAACCATTGAGTTGATTCCAATCACCCATAAGATTGAAACTTAGCCCTTTTTCAACCGCTTTGGCTTCTGAAAACCAACTAAAACTTAGCATCAAACCACCACCAGCCAATACAGAAGACTGGATGAAGGAACGCCTGGTATATGTTTTCTTATTTTCCATCATTCGAAAGTTGATTAGTTTATTTTTTAGCAGCGGTTTTTATAGCCTCCTTGATTCTTAAATAGGTTCCGCAACGGCAAATATTTCCGCTGATGGTGGCTTCAATATCTTCATCACTGGGATTAGGATTATTTTTCAGTAAAGCTACTGCCGTCATTATTTGTCCTGATTGGCAATAACCACATTGAGCCACATCATGTTCCAGCCAAGCTTCCTGAACTGGATGAGTACCATTCTCTGAAAGGCCTTCAATGGTTGTAATTTCCTGCCTTCCTATGGAAGAGACGGGCAATTGGCAGGAACGAACTGCCATACCATTAAGATGAATAGTGCAAGCGCCACACTGAGCGATACCGCAACCGTATTTAGTGCCTTGAAGATTTAAATGATCGCGTAGTACCCACAATATTGGTGTTAAAGGATCAACATCCACTTGTTGAGTTTTACCATTTATTTTTAGAGAATATTTTGCCATAATGAAGCTAAATAATTAGGTTTTACAAAAGTACAGGATTTTAAAAAAATACATGGCCTGTACTAAAAATAATATTTAAAATGAATAAATCACCCTTTTCGAAAATTCCCACATCATGGTTTTAGCACCAATACCCCATCGTCAAAAACACCTCCAACATATATTTTTCCTTTATACGAGGCCGCTACGGAAGATCCTGACAAGGGATTGCCATCATTTAGGTACACCTGGGTTACTACCTCCTTTTGACCTTTTGGAAAACTGATTTTCAACACTTCTGAAGGGGATCTCTTTTTGGCATCTTTGGAATGCCCCAGAAAAACAAGCATTTTCGTATGGGCACCAACCCATAAATTACCATCGGAATCCCACTCTAAATTATCCACTCCGGTATTACATTTTATTTTACCCATTGCAGAAAAAGGTTCTCTGTTATAAGTTAAGATAGATCCATCAGTACAAGCGGCTACGTATATCTTACTCCCGTCCGGACTTATCGTTATTCCGTTGGCATAGCGAATGCCATTTTCCAATATAGTCGTCCTTTGTCCATCATAAAAACCTAATTGTCCCGTACCAATAACAAGAAAGTCCTTCCAACTGGAAACACCCCCATGGCTGTCATGATCATTGGTAAAATAAAAAGCATTTTTACTTACCGCCACCAGATCATTTGGACTCACAAAATGAGTATCCGAGATAGATTTTACATGGAGGAGGGTAGTATCTATGAATTGAAAAACTTCCACGGTATTTTCCTTTGCCCTATGATTGACCACGAAAAGCCATTGTGTGCTGTCCGCATTATCCTGATACAAAGAAATACCATGCGGATGAAAATCGGCTAATTCAAAATCAGCCGTTAATTCTATAGGTTCCGGAGAATCCTGAGAAAGATTCAACAAATAAATGGCCCCTTTTTTCGGCTTTCCAGCTACCGTACTTCTTCTATCGTCAGAGGAGACAAATGCAAAACCGCTGGTCTGATCAATCGTAATGTCCTCAGCGCCAATCATCCCATTTATCAGACTCGTTTCTGGACGATCAATGATCATCGATTTTTTAAATGCGCCCGCATAATAAAGCGTTCTCCCTACAACGAGCAAAATTAAAACTAAAGCAAACAATACTATTTTCTTCCAAAGCATGATCTTATCCTTTTTATTAAAGATAAGCAAAATGGATTGAAATTATTCTTCCACTTTGACTTTTACCATAAAATTCGCGTACTTACCTGGCGCGATAACCGCATTGATCACTTTAAAGGGTAATTCAACAGAAGGAAGAATTTCCAGTGTTTTCAATTGAATTTTAGTAATGGCCCGCGGTTCAAGGGTTATTAATCCCGAGTGTTGATGAAAATTCAATTTGCCCTCATTCAACAATAAAAAAGGCGTGTCAGAATCATTTTTTAAGGAAATTTCAAGGATAGAAGAAGTACCAATGTATTCCGCCTTTTGAACAGTTATAGCGGCATTTAACATAGGCGTCATCCATTCTTCGCGGCCAAGGAGGGTATGATTGAAATACGCCAGTGTTCTTTTAGCAAATAAAGCTTCCCGAATACTTTCTTCCGTTTTTTCTTTGGCGAAAACTATTGTGAAAGGTCTGTGTCCACCTTCAGAAATTTTAAACTGCCAATCTACCAAACCATGTATATCAGAAGTTCCCATAATGGTGAGGTTATAATCGAGTGCCATTTGAAAAGCTTCATCAGAATAAGTGACATCATTTACCACTTCAATGCCATGAAGCAGATTATCCTTAATAAGTTGTTTATGAAAATCAGTTATTCGAGCTACCCCATCTTTTCTTTGCGCAGTCCAGTTCGGGTGATTCCAAAAGGTAAATGCTCCTTGATTTTTTGCTTCTTTAAAAACAGTCAAAGCATCGTCCTGCAAAAGTTTATTTGCGTCTTTAATGAAAATGGCATTATTATGTCCCGGAGGCATTCCCCTGGTAATTTCCGCCCCTTTCACCACTAACAAATCATAAGGCTTTGCTATTTTTGAAGCAATATCATAGGATTTATTTCTATCTGGATTTGGAATATCATCTTTATGTGGCTGGTATTCCAAATGTTCGGTCATAGAGACGGCATCCAGACTATCTTTTAGTGCTTCCTGTACACGAATATCTGGCCAGACACTTCCGTCGGAAAATACGGTATGAATATGGAAATCACAAGAAAGGGATAAATATCCCGGAATGGGTGGGAATTTAGCTACTCTACCATGTTGGTGATTAGATTGACCAGTGGCTAAAACGGAAAACAAGCCCAATATGGGGATAACAAGAAATTTCATACGCTGCCTTTTTTTTCAAAAATAAATGAAATCTTTTGAAAAAATGGAAATGGTACACTAATTAATAAAGAATTAGCCTTGAGTAAACATAGCGTTAAAATTCCTCCTCCCTTTCCATTTTAAGGAGCTTAAGGTTTTTATCAAACATCCTTCTAAGGTAAGCGGAATCTGATTCGAATAAAAATTTTCGGGATAATTCAATGGGCATTTCCGTTTCATTAGCAAAATTAACCTCTCCATTTTCTTTTAAAATAGCTTGGTACACTGCTCTAAAAATAGCAGGATTATTCACTATGTCAGGATCTGAATCTGCAGAAAAGCCCCCCGTTTCCAGAAAAGGAGGACAATCGACGGTTGTTTCTGAAGAATCAATTTCCAAATAGAAATCTCCCTGAATATATTTTCTTAATCCCGGACTTTGGGCCACCCTATGATAATAAGAGCCAAAAACAGGCAATGCCGTTGCTGCTCCCTGACCCAGAGCGGTACTTTTGAAATGAATAGCGGGAAGAGAAGCACCCACCCAAACGCCAGTAACCAAATTGGGAGAAGCGCCCATAAACCAGCCATCTGAATTATTTTGAGTGGTTCCTGTTTTACCAACCAGCGCCATTTTCAATCCAAAAACACTGCGTAATCTTCCACCTGTACCTTCATTAACCGTCTTCTTTAGCATAGGAATTAAGGTAGCCACCGTAAAAGGATCAATCACCTGTTCGCTGGCCTGTCGGGAGGCTGAATAAAGAAGCTCACCCTCTTTGGTTTCAATGCGCAACAAATAATGAGGGGGAGGTTTCAACCCTTTATTAACGAAGGTGGCATATACCCGAGTCATTTCATACAAGGAAATTTCTGCAGAACCCAACGCAATAGAAGGAGCCTTCGGAATTTTCGACGTAATGCCCAAGGCCTTTCCCATTTCTCTAACCTCCTCAATGCCCGTTGCCAAAAGCACTTGAACGGCAATGGTATTAATAGATTTACTTAGCGCACCTGCCATGGTGTAAAAGCCACCATATATATTATCTGAATTTCCAGGTTTCCAATCTTCATATTCAGGATAAATAATTTGTTCATTTGGATAATAAGTGCAAGGATTTAATCCCTCCTGAATGGCCGCCGCATACACAATAGGTTTAAAAATAGAACCTACCTGCCTGTTTGCATGAACATGGTCATATTGATTATACCCAAAATGATTTCCACCAATCCATGCTCTGATGGCACCACTTTTCGGATCCATAGAAAGCAGGGCCGCCTGTAACATTTGTAATGAAATCTTAAGGGAATCCAAGGGGGAAATAACCTTCTGAACAGACTGCAAATCATTCCATGCGAACATCTGCATAGGCACGGGTTTATTAAAATTCTCCTCTATTTCTTCCCGCGTAGCTCCAGCATTAAGTAATTGTTTGTATCTGTCTGTCTGCTTTACAATATTCCACAAAAAGGCATCATTACCCCAGGGCTTACCGTTACGCCATTCTCTAAAAAAACCAGCCTGAATTTGCGGCATTTGTTCTTTGACCGCTTGCTCTGAGAACAATTGCAAGTAATAATCGACCGTTGTATAAATCCTCAACCCATCGGTATAAAGGCTGTAATAATTACCATCTTTTTTCTTTATATTACCTACTATTTGTTCCAATTCAGGTCTTATATATTCTCTGAAATAGGAAGCAAGACCGGCATTTCTTCCCTGAGGATTATATCTAAGGCGCAGGGGATTTCTGCTCAATTTCAGATAGGCTGTTTCCGTCAAATAGTTGTATTTGACCATTTGGGACAATACAGTATTTCGCCTTTTTAAAGCTCTTTCGGGATGATTTACAGGGTTATACAAACTGGGGCCTTTAAGCATCCCCACCAGCAAAGCCGCTTCTGCTATGGTCAATTTAGTAGGCTTTTTACCGTAAAATGTTTGTGATGCCACATTTATGCCATAAATAGTACCTCCAAAAGGAACGGTATTCAGATATAAATTTAGGAGTTCTTCCTTGGTATAAATTTTTTCCAATCGCTGGGCGGTAATCATTTCTCTGAACTTATTGACAGGCATGCTGGCCAGCCAATAGGATTTTCGTGGGAACAAATTTTTCGCCAACTGCTGACTTAAGGTACTCCCCCCACCAGACGATTCATTCATTAAAAGGATAGACTTGAAAAACACCCTGAAAAGCGCTCTGATATCAATGCCTTTATGTTCAAAAAAGCGAGTATCTTCTGTGGCCAGTAAGGCATGAATTAAATAAGGGGGAATTTCTGAAAATTGAACATCCACCCTATTTTCTACATAATACCGACCCAAAACTTTTCCATCAATGCTCATGAGCTCTGATGAATTAGCTTGTTTAATACCTTTTAATTCCGCATAATTAGGAATTGGACCAAAAATACCAAGATAAATCAGGGAGAGGAAAATAATGAGACCCGAGACTCCCCAAATAACAGACCTGATAGCCCATTTTTTAAGTTCTTCCTTGTCTTTAATCACTTTTTTACCTTTCAAAGCCATGTAGAAAAAATAATGAGGGAAATAATTAACGAAGTTAACGATTCTAATGAAACCTATATCTTAAAAGATAAAAACTAAAAGATAAAAAATCGGGGAAGTGAAAAGGCAATCACTTCCCCGAAATATCAGATCAAAAATCAGAACAAAATTGATTGTTAAAATTTTGATATTCAACAGATTTTACATCATTTCATCATAACCACCACCCATTGGCGGAGCAGGTGATTTCTTTTCAGGTTTTTCCGTAATTGCGCAAGCTGTTGTCAATACCATACCTGCGATAGAAGCAGCATTTTCCAGAGCAATCCTTCCAACTTTAACTGGATCGATAACGCCTGCAACTTTGAGATCTTCGTAAATATCAGTACGGGCATTATATCCATAATCGTTTTTGTTGTTTACCACTTTTTCAAGTACGACAGAAGGTTCAGCGCCCGCATTAGCAGCAATATTGCGCAATGGACTTTCCAACGCTTTACGGACAATATCTATTCCGATGGTTTCATCTTCATTGATACCCTTTACGTTATTTAATGCCTTTATAGCTCTTACAAAACTTACACCTCCTCCGACAACTATACCTTCATCGACAGCCGCTCGGGTAGCATGTAAGGCATCATCCACTCTATCTTTCTTCTCTTTCATTTCTACTTCAGTTGGCGCACCAACATGAAGCACAGCCACGCCGCCTGCCAATTTAGCCAAACGTTCCTGCAATTTTTCCCTGTCATAATCAGAGGTAGTAGCTTCAATTTGTTGCCTGATTTGCTGGATTCGGGCTTTAATCTGCTCTTTATCTCCTTTTCCCTGAACAATAGTCGTATTATCCTTATCGATATTTATTTTCTCGGCAGTTCCAAGCAGATCCAGCGTGGTATTTTCAAGTGTAAATCCCTTCTCATCAGAGATTACCGAAGCGCCAGTTAAAATAGCAATGTCTTCAAGCATAGCCTTTCTTCGGTCTCCAAAACCAGGTGCTTTAACGGCAACTACTTTTAATACAGACCTTAATCTATTGACTACCAATGTACTTAATGCTGACCCATCTACATCTTCAGCGATAATCATCAACGGACGACCTGCTTTTGAAGCTGCTTCCAGAACGGGAAGTAATTCTTTGATATTAGATATTTTCTTATCTGTCACCAAGATATACGGATTTTCATACTCCGTAATCATTTTTTCAGAATTAGTTACAAAATAAGGAGAGAGATACCCTCTGTCGAATTGCATACCGCTAACCTCCTCAATATAAGTTTCCGTTCCCTTTGATTCCTCAATCGTAATGACACCGTCCTTTGAAACCCGACGCATAGCATCGGCAATCAACTCCCCTATACTTTCATCGTTATTTGCGGAAATAGTAGCTACTTGCTTTATTTTATTGTAATCATCCTTTACTTGTTCCGCTTGATTTCTTAGAAATGCTACAACCTCTTTTGATGCCTTATCAATTCCTCTTTTGAGATCCATAGCATTGGCACCGGCAGTGAGGTTTTTAAGTCCTGAATTAATCATTGCTTGGGCGAGAACCGTTGCGGTAGTGGTACCATCTCCTGCAGCATCGGCCGTTTTAGAGGCAGCAACTTTTAACAATTGTACCCCCATATTTTCCAATGTATCCTCTAATTCTATTTCCTTAGCTACAGAAACACCATCTTTTGTAATATGAGGCGATCCAAATTTCTTTTCAAGGACTACATTTCTACCTTTGGGTCCCAGGGTAACTTTGACAGCATCTGCCAATTTGTCAATTCCTCGCTTTAATTTTTCTTGCGCGGCACTGTGAAAAAAAATCTCTTTACTTGCCATTTTTTAAAATAGTTAAATAATTATAAAATAACCAAAACATCATCTTCTCTCATAATGAGATAATCTTCGCCATTTAATTCAATTTGCTGGCCGGCATACTTGCCATACATGACCGTATCGCCTACCTTCACGTGCATTAAATTTCCATCTTTACCGGGTCCAACCGCAATAACTTCACCTTTTTGCGGTTTTTCTTTAGCCGTATCAGGAATAATTATTCCACCCGACGTTCTTTCTTCAGCCGGAGCGGGTTTGATGACAATTCTGTCACCGATTGGTTTTAAATTTGATTTTCCCATAAAAATAAAATGTAAGATTTAATAAAAACGAAGTATCAAGTCAAATGCCAAACATTTTAATACAAATGATTTTATGTCAAAATGTCAGTTCAATATAACACCTGATAGTCAATACCCAACATTAGGTACTTTTTACTAGTCACTATTTTCCTAATTTTTAATAGAACTTATTATTGCTTTATAATCTTAAAAGGATCTATATTTGCATTTATTAAGATTAAGTCTAAATAAATACTTAGAGAATTTTCTCTTGTGAAAATGTAACGCCGTGAAAAATTGTTTCTTACTTCCAGCAATCCTTTATAGTTTAAACTTAGTTAGTCAAGCACCTAATCAGGATACTATAAAAAGTCAAGAGCTTGATCCTGTGGTCATTGTTGGAGACAGAGCAAAATATATTGCTGGTTCTGGTCAGTACATCAACATTTTAAAAATAGAGAAACTGAATCAGCCCAATGTAAATAATGTGCTTCGTATTGTTCCTGGTGTTAATGTTAGAGACGAGGAAGGATTCGGCTTAAGACCAAATATTGGTTTGCGGGGAACCCCTGTTAACAGAAGTGCAAAAATCACTCTTATGGAAGACGGCATTCTTATAGCACCTGCGCCTTATGCTGACCCTTCCGCCTATTATTTCCCTACTTTTTCACGGATGCAAGGAATTGAAGTATTAAAAGGGAGTAGCCAAATTAAATATGGTCCATATACCATTGGCGGGGCTATTAATCTTCTTTCTACGAGTATTCCTAATACCTTCAAAGGCTATGCCCAAGCAGGGTATGGAAGTTTTGGAACGAATCAGCAGAGGATTTGGGTAGGTGATTCCCGGAAAAATATTGATTATGTTTTCGAAATTAACCGTATTGCCTCTAATGGATTTAAAGTTTTACAAAATGGAGAAAATACAGGTTTCGATCGAAGAGATGTTATGGGCAAAATTCGTTGGCACACCAATGAAGAGGCAAAAATAGCTCAGTCCGTTATGTTGAAAATGGTGGCCAGCGTGGAAGAGGGCAATGAAACTTATCTTGGATTAACTTATGAAGATTTCCAAAAAAACAGGCTAAGCAGGTATGCTGCAACCCAAAAAGATATTTTAGATATGAATCATAATCATCTTTCTCTGACGCATACTATTTCACCTCTGGGAGGATTAAAATTTCATACAACGGCTTACTACTCCTTTACTTATAGAGATTGGGCCAGGGTAAATTCTATTGCTGGACAGTCGCTAAACAATATTTTACAAAACCCAGCCTCTTTTGCCAATGCTTATAAGGTTATGACTGGAAATACCAACGGCGCTATTGACTACCAAAGTGCAGAAAGAAATTTTTTCTCAAAAGGTGTCCAAACCAATGCGCAATATTTATTTGTTAAAAATGACTGGACGCATAAAATTCAATTCGGAATTCGTTATCACCAGGACCAGGCGGACAGATTTGCGACGCGTTCAACTTATAATATGACCAACGGAACCATGATTTTATCTGCGGCCGGAATAAAAGGAAATCAAGAAAATCAAATTAGAAACGGGCAGAGTTTAGCTACTTTCTTAAATTACGATGTAAGTTTCAAGCGCCTGAAAGTAAGTCCTGGCGTGAGGTATGAAAACATACACTTTGATTTTCAAAATTACGGAACGGCCGATAATGCCCGTTTAGGCACGGTTCTTAAATCGGCCGAAAACCAATTAACCGTTATTCTACCAGGCATTGGCCTGCATTACTGGTTGAACGAAAATATGAATTTGCTTGGTGGTATTCATAAAGGATTTTCCCCGCCTGGTATGCCTTCTTTCACAGCAACGAGCGGACAGGCAAGGATAGAAACGTCCGTTAATTACGAATTAGGCTATCATTTTGAAAAAAATGGATATACTGCACAAGTTGTTGGATTCTTTAATAACTATTCCAATATTTTAGGTTCTGATAATATGTCAGGTGGAGGTGCAGGCACGGGTGACATGTTCAATGCTGGAAACGCACATATTCAGGGTATTGAGATTAGTTTTGAAGGCAACTTACTTTCCAATAAGAATAATCCGTCGGGTTTAAGCTTTCCTGTAAGCCTGGCCTATACCTTCACAGACGCAAGATTTCAAGAAACCTTTATTAATGGCGGTGGAGATTGGGGAACTAGTAGAATAAATCCAGGGGACATAATTCCTTTTATAACCCCACATTTATTAACGGCTAATCTGGGTATGTCAAACCAGAAATTTGATATTACCCTAAGCAATCGATTTACGGGAATAACCAGGGTAAAACCGGGAGCAGGTGCACCCATTATTCCAAATAATTTAGTAAAATACGCGGACGTAAACGCATTGGCAGGCTTTTTAATCATTGATCTTTCAACCAATTATGATGTGACTAAATCGGTAACGGCTTTCGCCACCATTAATAACTTAACCAATAGTAAGGCTATCGTTGCAAACCTGCCTCAAGGATACAGACCCAACATGCCTTTAAGTTTTAACACTGGTTTAAAAATCAGATTTTAACTTCTACCCTAAATCTTTAGTTAGCATATTAATTAACGGCGAATCTTAAGTAAACAGTAAAATAGGTGTTTCAGCGAAATGAGAGGTGATTTCATAGCTATTGGAAAATATAACTTTCATAAGATGGCAAAAAAAGGTATTTTTGTCATAGAACCGACCATTTAATCTTTACTTATTTTACCTCGTATTCTTTACCAATGAATTATCTAAAGTCTGCCGCTCTCCTATCGTACCTTGTTTTTAGCCTGCTAAGTTGCCATCCGAGATATCCGGGTACTTTCGACAATGCCGTTCGTTATCAAATTAACGACTCTATTCCCGAGGATAAAAAATTGCTGGCTCTGATTGCCCCATACACTGAAAAGCTGAATGCTACCATGTTGTCTGGTTTAGCCCCACTTTCGGGAGAGTTGAAATTAGGCAAGCCTGAGTCAACCCTAGGAAATTGGATAACTGATATTTTACAGCGTTATATCACAGAAACAAAAGGGATAAAATGTGATTTTACCCTAAGTAATTATGGTGGTGTAAGAACTAATTTTATCAAACAAGACAGTTTGCGCGTCGGTATGATCTTTGAACTACTCCCTTTTGATAATGAACTACTCGTTTTAGATTTGAAAGGAAGTGACATTGAGGCACTCGTCAGATATATGGCAAAAAGTGGATTTTGGCCAGTTAGTAAAGGAATTAATATTCTTCAGACAGACAATAAGATAGAATGGATAAAAATTCAGGGTCAACCTTTGGTGCCTGAAAAGATGTATAAAGTTCAAATGCCTGATTATGTAGCAAATGGAGGAGATGGCAATGCTTTTTTAGCCACTGCCCCCAGAGAAAAAACGGGTATGTATATGCGGGAAGCAGTCATTGAACAACTACGTATTGAAACCAAAAAAGGGATTATTCAACAGGGAATACTTGATGAAAGAATTCTGATAAGAAATAATTAATATGAGAAGGAGAAACTTTATAAAATACGCCGGAGCAGGCCTCATCGTTACGGGAACCAATCCTGCCTGGGCTTTCCGTTCCCTTAAACCAGAAAGTAAAAAATTGACTATTCTGCATACCAATGATTTTCATAGCAGAATAGATCCATTTCCTCCAGGGAGTGGTCGGAACTCATTACAAGGCGGTGTGGCAAGGAAATCGACGTTAATTCAGCAAATCAGAGAAAAAGAAGAGAATTTATTGCTATTCGATTCCGGCGATGTATTTCAAGGAACGCCCTATTTTAATTTCTTTGCAGGTCAATTGGAAATGCAGATCATGGAATTATTAAAATACGACGCTTTAACTATTGGCAATCATGATTTTGACGGAGGCATCGAAAATTTAGCCAAGCAACTGGAACAAGTCAGCTTTCCAGTATTATGCGGTAATTATAATTTTACAAATACCCCAATGGAGGGAAAAACCAAACCTTACCATATCTTTAAAAAAGATGGGCTTCGCATTGGAGTATTTGGACTGGGTATTGAATTAAAAGGATTAGTTCCTAAGGATCTTTATACCAATACTATTTACGAAGACCCCATTGAAAAAGCCAATTATTATGCAAAATTGCTTAAGGTAGAGGAAAAATGTAATCTTGTTGTCTGCTTAAGTCATTTAGGATATCAATATTCGGAAGACAAGGTAAGTGATGTGACCATGGCCGCTGCCACTGAAAATATCGATGTTATCCTTGGAGGTCACACGCACACTTTTCTCCCTGCCCCAACAAAAGTTGGCAATCTGGCAGGAAAAATGGTATATGTTAATCAGGCAGGATGGGGAGGAATCCTGTTAGGTCGATTAGATTTTGTTTTCCAGGGAGATAAGCCTGTTGGATTAGCCCATTCAGAAAATATTAGCGTGGGCGAAAAAAATTGGTTAGTCTAACGTCCCTACAGTTCAAATAAAATGTGCAGCCAGATAATAAAGCAGGTTAGATCAAGTACATTTTCTCAAATTTACATTCAGATTGTTTTTGCCGTTAAAGGAAGAGCAAGCCTCGTAAGTAAATCTTGGGAAGAGGAATTGTATAAGTTTGTGTCTGGAATTGTTACTAATAAGGGTCAAAAATTGCTTGCTATCAATGGAATGCCAGATCATATTCACATTTTTATAGCCATGAAGCCAACCTGCTGCCTGTCTGATTTAGTCAGAGAGATAAAAAAGGCAACTAATGTATATATAAACGAAAAAAAATTATGCCCTTCCAAATTCCAATGGCAAGAAGGATTTGGTGCATTTTCATATAGCCAATCCGGTGTAATTAATGTGATCAAATATATTCAAAGCCAGAAAGAACATCATAAAAAGAAAACCTTCAAAGAGGAATACATTGAATTTTTAAGAAATTTTGAAATTGAATACAATACTGGCCATCTTTTCGAATGGATAGATTAAATAATGATGCCGCCAGGGACCAAATGGTAAAAAAAAATGTTGCCGCCTGGGACCAAATGGCTAGATACATGTGACCCCTCCGGGGTCAGGTCCGCAAATACAAATGACCCCGGAGGGGTCACACGTTTATAGCCATTTTGGCGCCAGCGGCATAATCGATCAATAAAACATTTTTTGCCGCCAGGGGCAAAAAATTATTAATTTGACATTTTTTGCCAAAGGCAAGCAAATCTCCCTTCAAATCAATATACCAGCATCGGCAAAACTCAGATAGCCGGCATCGGTGTAAATGATGTGATCAATAACTTTGACATCAAGGTCGTTTCCACAAGACATGAGTCTTTTTGTAAGATTCAAATCTGAGTCACTGGCAGTTAAATTTCCCGATGGATGATTATGGCCCAAAATGATATAAGAGGCAAAATTTTCAAGGGCATGTCTGAAAATAATTTTTGGATC
>JAJTER010000092.1 GCA_021299835.1 Saprospiraceae bacterium
GAGTAGGTTTTAATTTCAACACCCTCTTTTTCGGCCAGTTTTCTTGCACCGGATGAAGGTCGAACCTGGAAACCGATAATAATGGCATCTGAGGCAGAAGCGAGAAGCACATCGGATTCAATGATACCACCTACTGCTTTATGGATTACATTTACCTGAACCTTCTCGATAGATAACTTGATAAGAGAATCGGCTAACGCTTCGATAGAACCATCCACGTCACCTTTAACGATAAGTTTAAGTTCTTTGAAGTTACCAAGGGCTAAACGACGACCTATTTCATCAAGAGAAATACGTTTTGTTGCCCGAGTGGTTTGCTCTCTGGTAATCTGCGCTCTTTTCGATGCAATTTGCCTTGCTTCCTGATCGGAATCTACTACTTTGAATCGGTCACCCGCTTGAGGTGCACCAGTTAATCCTAACACTAATACTGGAGTTGATGGACCGGCAGACTTAATTCTTTGTCCCCTCTCGTTCAACAGAGCTTTAACTTTTCCAGCAAATTCACCGGCTACAAGAGAGTCTTTATCTCTTAGCGTACCATATTGGACCAAAAGTTTGGTTACATAACCTCTACCTTTGTCGAGGGAAGCCTCTATTACCGTACCAACGGCAGCCCTGTTAGGATTAGCTTTAAGTTCAAGCATTTCTGCTTCCAGGAGTATTTTTTCAAGTATTTCAGGAATACCGAGGCCTGTTTTGGCTGAAATATCCTGAGATTGGTATTTTCCACCCCATTCCTCTACCAAAAGATTCATGGAGGCGAGTTCTTGTTTAATTTTTTCAGGTTGAGCACCTACCTTATCAACCTTATTGATTGCGAAGATAATAGGTACGTTGGCAGCCTGGGCATGCGAAATAGCTTCCTTTGTTTGAGGCATTATGCTATCGTCTGCGGCAATGATAATAATGGCAATATCCGTTACTTTAGCACCACGGGCACGCATCGCTGTGAAAGCCTCGTGACCTGGCGTATCCAGGAAGGTGATTTTTTTATTATCACCGATAACCATTTCATAAGCACCAATATGCTGGGTGATACCACCTGCTTCTCCGGAAACAACGTTAGCACTTCTTATGTAGTCAAGGAGAGATGTTTTACCGTGATCCACGTGACCCATCACAGTAACGATAGGTGCGCGGTGAATTAAAAGGGCTGGATCATCTTCGACAACTATTACTTCCTCATCAGCTTGTTCTTCTACAGAAATAAACTCAACTTCTCTGCCAAATTCACCTGCAACGAGTTCAATTATTTCAGCATCAAGGCGTTGATTAATCGAAACAATAACCCCAAGGTTCATACAAACGGTAATGACTTCGGAGATGGGAACATCGAGAAGATTTGACAGTTCCTGTGCGGAAATGAACTCTGTTAACTCTAATTTTCCAGTGAGTTCGTCTTGATCAAGTTGTTCTTGTTTCTCTCTGAAACGATCTCGTTTATCACGCTGAAACTTCTGGCGTTTATTCTTACCACCTCCGGAAAGGCGCGCCATAGTGGCTTTGATCTTATCCTCAATTTCTTTTTTAGAGACCTCTTTAGGTTCTTCTCTTCCTGTTGCTGGTCTGTTTGCCGGTGGCCTGTTATTAGGCCCGGCGTTATTGTTACCTGGTGAAGGACGTCTTTGTTGAGCACCACCCTGACCTTGGTAATTTTGTCCACCCTGTCCACCTGGATTAGGTCTGTTTTGGGGATTATTGTTGTTACTATTGTTTTGTTGATTGTTATTGGCACCCTGACCTTGACCCTGATTAGGGTTAGAACCTTGGTTATTACCCTGGCTTTGACCAGTATTTTGTGTATTTGGCGCTCCTTCTCCAGCTACCTTCTTCCGTTTACGTTTGCGTTTACGTCTTGCTTCTTCTGATTCCGGGGAGCCGGGAGTAGCTGGTTTAGCGCCTGCAGCAGGAGGATTACTTCCTGGAGCAGTTGGTTTTGCTGCCGCGGGCGGAGGGGTAGCAGGCTTGCTTCTTCCCCTGTTTTTATCGAAAGAATTGGTATCTATTTTCCCTAAAATCTTCAAGCCTCTCAGTTCCGGTGTTTCTGCCCTCATCATATTCCCATCTTCAGAATCTGGTGTAGGTGTAACTTTAGCGGCTGTAACATCAGGTTTAACAGGAGTATTCAATAAAGAATTTACTACTGTTTTATCAGCAGCAGATGATTTTTTATCTTTTTCAACCGGAGGTTTTGGAGTAACTTTAGGAACCTCTGTTTGAACTTTTGTTTCAGGTTCGATAGAAGCGGGTGGATTAGCAGGGATTTCAGCAGGTTTTGCAGGAGTTTTAGCTGCTAAAGGAGCAACAACTTCAGATTTTTCCTTCTCTTTAGTCCTTTGCTGTAAACGGCTGGAAAGGTCAATTTTACCTAAAACGGTAGGACGCTGCAATTGAATGGCTCCTTCCGGTCTTTCTGGTTTTTCCTCTGCAATGGGCGTTACAACTGCTTTGGGGACTTCTGCTGCAGCAACTTCCTGTTCCTCCTTTCCGGTTTTCCCCGCACCAAAACTGACTGATTTTGCCTGTTGTTTAATATCTCCTGATTTCTGGAACTCTTTTAACAGCTCAGAATACATCTGGTCTGTTATTTTAGCGGTGGGTTTATTTTCCACCTCGTATCCTTTTTTGGCAAGATGCTCAACGAGTGTGGACAAGCCCACGTTCAGTTCCTTTACTATCTGAATAAGTTTCAACGGCATTCGATTTAATACAAATTTGCAGTGCAAAACTACAAAAGAGTTTCGTTAAATTATAATAGGAATTTCATCATTCCTCAAATTCTGCAGCAAGAACGGCTAAAACGTCTTCAATTGTTTCCGTTTCAAGGTCTGTGCGGCGAATTAGTTCTTCTTTGCTTAGGGTTAACACGCTTCTTGCAGTGTCACAACCAATACCCTTCAGGGCATCAATGACCCATCCTTCAATTTCGTCTGAGAATTCTTCTAAATCAACATCGTCGATTTCAAATTCCTCATTGTTTCTAAATACATCAATCTCAAATCCAGTTAATAAACCAGCTAGTTTGATATTTGTTCCCCCTTTACCAATGGCCAATGAAACTTGCTCAGGTTCTAAAAATACCTTTACGTGTTTTTTATCCTGATTTACATTGATTGAGGTCACTTTAGCAGGGGTGAGCGCACGCTGGATGTACAATTGTAAATTGTTTGTATAATTTACAATATCGATATTCTCATTATTTAATTCTCTTACGATACCATGTATTCTCGATCCTTTCATTCCTACACAAGCACCAACTGGATCAATTCTATCATCAAAAGATTCCACGGCCACTTTTGCACGTTCTCCCGGCATTCGAACTATCTTACGTATAGAAATTAATCCATCCTCTATTTCAGGTACTTCCTGTTCCAGGAGTTTTTCCAAAAATAAAGAATCTGTTCTTGAAGCAATAACCGTAGGGTTATTATTCCTCATTTCCACCGATTTAATAACGGCCTTAACCAGGTCTCCTTTCCTGTAATAATCGCCTTTAATCATCTCGGTTTTTGGCAAAATAAGCTCGTTTCCTGTCGCATCATCTACGATTAAAATTTCTTTTTTTAGTATTTGATGTACTTCGGCGGTAACTATTTCACCTAATCTATCATTGTATTTTTTGAACACTTCTTCTTTCTCAAGATCCATGATTCTTGAAATAAGCGTTTGGCGGGCAGCCATAATAGACCTTCTGCCAAAATCTTCAAGTTGTAATTGCTCATAACATTCTTCCCCTACTTCGTAATCAGCATCGATAGAAATAGCTTCAGAAATGGAAATCTGGCTTTTCTCATCAGCCACCTCTCCATCGGGTACTATTTCCCTAACTCTCCACAATTCTAAATCACCTTTCTGAGTATTAACAATGACATCGAAATTTTCGTCGGAGCCAAACTTCTTTTTGATTAGGGTACGGAATACATCCTCCAAAACCCTTACCATAGTAGGACGGTCAATGTTTTTACCATCCTTAAATTCTGAAAATGTTTCTACAAGGTTCAACATAATTTTATCCTTTTAAAATGAAACCTTAACGAGTGCGTTTTTGATAGTGTTGAAAGAACACTTTTTCTCAAATGGTGTGTTTACTTTTTTCTTACCTTCTAAAATTTTTTCTTCCCAGACAATTAAAACACCTTCCTCGTCTGTTTCTTTCATAATACCGGTAACCTGACTATCATCATTCAGGGTTAAAACTAACTTTCTACCCAAATGTTTTTTATATTGTCTTGGCAAACTTAATGGCCGGCTAACACCTGGTGATGAAACCTCCAGGGTGTAGGTTTCCCCTAACCATTTGTTTTCGTCTAATATTCCTTCCAGGAAACGGCTAACTGTGCGACAAACGTCAAAATCAACGCCTGTATCACTGTCAATAAATACCTCAACTTTTTGCTTGGCAGATATGCTGATATCCAATAAAAAACAATGATTTATTTCAGGTTCCTGAAATTTTTCTGCCAGTAAATAGCTTAATTTTTCCTTAATTTCGTCCATAAACATTAAATTGGATAAAAATAAAAAAGAGGGTTATTTCCCTCTCGCTTACTTTTTCCCATTTTTACTCGGCAAAGATAATGAATTATTTTGTTTTTTTAATAAAAATCATATTTTTTGAAATGATAAGGTTCATATTGTCATATATTAGCCCCGTATCATTTTCTTTTTTTGAACTTACATATCACTATCTTTGTTTTCCAAAATGAGATGATTTTAAACGGAAATTGGATAATGAACAAAGATACACTTTTACAAAATGCCTTGAAGGGGGAGTTTTTATCCCCGGAAGAAGGAGTTTTTCTTTTTGAAAATGTTCCCACCGCAGAATTAATGGAGGTGGGTAACACTATCCGTTTTAACCTCAATTCTGAAAAAAAAGTTACCTGGATCATAGATAGAAATTCAAATACAACGAACGTGTGTGTGGCTAACTGTAAATTTTGTAATTTTTACCGAAGGCCTGGGCACGAAGAATCTTACATTACTTCACTGGAGGAGTATGCAGTTAAAATAGAGGAAACTTTCAGGTTGGGCGGAGAACAATTATTACTTCAGGGTGGGCATCATCCCGATTTAGGGCTTAATTATTATGTTAATCTTTTCAGGGAACTTAAAAAACGATATCCGCTACTTAAATTACACGCTTTAGGGCCACCTGAAATTGCCCACATTACTAAATTGGAGGGTTCTACTCATATAGAGGTGTTGAAAGCTCTAAAAGAAGCCGGCTTAGATTCTCTGCCGGGTGCAGGGGCGGAAATATTGGATGATAGGGTCAGAAGGTTGATTTCTAAAGGTAAATGCGGCGCCGATGAATGGTTAGATGTCATGAGGGCAGCGCATAAAATTGATTTGACTACCTCTGCGACGCTCATGTTCGGTCATATTGAAACCAATTTGGAGCGAATGGAACATTTGGTCAAAATACGACAGGTGCAAAGTGAAAAACCCGCGCACGCCAAAGGTTTTATCGCTTTTATTCCCTGGCCTTTTCAAGATGAAGATACTATTTTAAAGAAATTAAAACGGGCCAGAAATGCCTGTACCGGCGATGAATATATTAGAATGATTGCTTTAAGTAGAATAATGTTGCCAAATGTTCAGCATATTCAGGCCTCCTGGTTAACCGTAGGGAAAACTGTAGCTCAGGTTTGCTTGCATTCTGGTGCCGACGATTTCGGTTCCATTATGATAGAAGAAAATGTCGTCTCCGCCGCAGGTGCCCGTTTTCGCTTTACGGCCAACGGTATTCAGGAAGCTATTATTGAGGCAGGTTTTGAACCTCAGTTGAGAAATCAGCAGTATGAATATCGTGTACTTCCTGAAAATATGGAACAACAAATTTTAAATAGAGAGGAAATGCTGGTTGACTAAAATACACCAATAAATGACATCCAATGAGGTTTGACAATGCAGAAGAATCTATAGCCTATATTCGGTCTAAAACAAATTTTGATCCTGAATTCGGTTTAATTCTTGGGACGGGTTTGGGGAATCTTTCCGATGAAATAGAGGTAGTACAACAGTTTGATTACGCTGAAATTCCCCATTTTGCCATTTCAACGGTCGAAAGTCATAAAAGTAAACTCATTTTTGGATTTCTGGCGGGTAGAAAGGTGGTGGCTATGGCTGGCAGATTCCATTATTACGAAGGATATTCTGCTGCTGAAGTTACCTTTCCTCTCATTGTATTGAAAAAATTGGGCATTAAAAGATTATTTATAAGCAATGCGGCCGGTTCCGTAAATCCCTCCATTTATGCAGGTGATCTGGTGCTTGTCCGGGATCATATTAATCTTACCCCCGATAATCCACTTCGGGGACTAAATGATGAAAGGCTAGGCCCTCGTTTTCCCGATATGTTACATGCTTATGACCATGAGGGTAATAAGAAAGTACTGGCATTGGCCTCAAAACTAGGCATAAACCTCCATGAGGGCGTTTATCTGGGTTTACAAGGTCCAAATATGGAAACGCCGGCTGAATATAAATTTGCCCACATTATTGGTGCCGATGTTCTGGGAATGTCCACCGTTTCAGAGGTTATCATGGCAAAATATTTATCTTTACCTCTTTTCGTATTCTCCATTGCAACAAACAGGTGTTATCCTTTAGACGAAATAGGAGTTTCAACGGTGGATGAGGTAATAAAAATGGCTCAGAAATCAGGTGTTACCTTATCAAAACTCATCAAGGAAATTCTCCTGACACTATAATTACGTTACTATGTTGGCAAAACGAATTATCCCTTGCTTAGATATTAAGGATGGTAGAACAGTTAAGGGCGTGAATTTTGTAGATCTTAAAGATGCCGGTGATCCGGTGGAACTTGGAAAAAAATATTGCGATGAAGGGGCAGATGAGCTTGTATTCTTAGATATTACCGCAACCCACGAGAAACGGAAAACATTAGCCGCTTTGGCGAAAAATATTGCTCAACATCTGAATATTCCTTTTACTATCGGTGGTGGAATATCTTCTGTGAACGATGCTTCCTATTTACTGGAAGCAGGAGCGGATAAGATTTCTATAAATTCTGCCGCAGTTAAAAACCCGGATCTCATTAATCAATTGGCAGATACTTTTGGAAATCAATTTGTTGTAGTTGCCATCGATGCCAAACAAATAAACGGTAAATGGTTCGTTTTTTTAAACGGTGGTCGCATGCCTACTGATATCCCACTCCTTCAATGGGCAAAAGAAGCTGAAAATAGAGGGGCGGGGGAGATATTGTTCACCTCCATGGATCATGATGGTACTAAAAATGGATTTGCTTGTCAAGCCTTAGCTGAAATGTCCGATCTGGTTGGAATTCCCATTATTGCCTCTGGCGGTGCAGGAAATATCGATCATTTTTCAGAGGTTTTTACCGTTGGTAAAGCTGATGCGGGTCTGGCTGCTTCTATTTTTCATTTTAATGAAGTCAATATTCCGGAACTTAAGCAAGCGCTTAAAAGTAGTGGGATTTCTGTAAGATATTAATAACTTATAATGCAAACTAATTCTCTCGCAATACCCGATTTTTCGAAAAATGAGCTTGTCCCAGCTATTATTCAAGACGTAAACACTGGGGTGGTACTCATGTTGGGGTATGTCAATGAGGAAGCTTTCAAAGTAACGCTGGATACTTCAAAAGTAACTTTCTTCAGTCGGTCTAAAAATAGATTGTGGATGAAAGGGGAGTCCTCAGGCAATATTTTACAACTTAAAAGTTGGCACCTCGATTGTGATGCTGATACCTTGCTTTTTTTTGTAGAACCAACAGGGCCAGTTTGTCACACGGGGGAAGATACCTGCTTTTCTTTGCCAAATAAAAAGCCAGACTTTTTAAAAACTTTAGAAAAAATAATTAATGATAGAAAATCTGAGGGTCAGTCAAGTTCCTATACTGCCTCTCTTTTTGCAAAAGGCATAAATAAAATCGCCCAAAAGGTAGGGGAAGAAGCGGTCGAATTAGTCATCGAAGCAAAAGATGATAATATTGATCTGTTTTTAAATGAAGCGGCTGATTTAATGTATCATTATCTCATTTTGCTGTCTGCTAAAAATACTTCCCTGAACGATGTAATAGAGATGTTGGAAGAGCGGCATAAAGTTCAAATCAATCATAAATAAGACTATAACTATGACTTTACAAGACATTACAGCTCAATTTGAAGCTCAGTCAGGTAATTTCCCTTCTATTGGGAAAAGTATTAAATTTCAATTTAATGAAGGTGCCGTTTTTATCGATCTAAATGGCGCTTCTCCGCAAATTAGTAATGCAGATAGTGACGCAGATTGTACTATTGTTACCAGCATTGAAACAATGGAGCAACTTCGTAGCGGTTCTTTAAATCCTATGATGGCGATTATGAGCGGTAAAATTAAAGTGAAAGGAGACATGAGCGTGGCAATGAAATTGCAGTCTATGTTGGGCGCTTAATCCGAAAGGTGTCATTAAAACGTTCTTTCAGATTGGGATAGAATCAATATCCCAATCTGATTTTATAGTTATCCTTTCCTTCGTATCCGGGTGATTAAAGTGCAATACTGAAGCGTGAAGACCTATCCCCTCCCTCTTCCAGAACTTTCCCCCATATAGTATATCTCCCGCAATCGGGAAACCCATCGAAGCTAGTTGAGCTCTGATTTGATGGTATTTGCCCGTCACTAACTCAATATTTAACAAAGTTCGCTGTCCAACTAAGCCTATTTTGCTGAAATTCAGCTTTACCTCCTGGTTTTCCTTCCTTTTTTGTTTGGATATTATAGCTTTTTTTTGTAAAAAATCCTTGTGAAGGTAGTCTTTAAGGCTCCCCGAGGGATTGGGAATCTCTCCGTCCACTAAGGCTACATAGTATTTTCGAACGGTCCTTTTTTCAAATTGCGCATTCATTATTTTTAAAACTGAGGGCTTTTTAGCAAAAAGGATAATCCCGCTGGTTGGGCGGTCCAAACGATGCACAATACCTACAAATGGTTTTTTAGCAGTTAATAAAAGGTAAGAATAGACTAAGTCCTCTAAAGTAACGATTTGAGGTGAAATTTTCTCTACAGCTATGCCAGCGGGTTTGTCCACAATAATCAGAAACTTGTCTTCAAAAAGAATGCGATTTTTAAATTGTTCGGGGGACATTACCTAATTTATTTAATGGGGTAAGAATAACAAATAATTATACATTTGAAAAAATCAAAGTTACATTAAATGAAATTAGCAATATTTTTTCATTCCAATTTATCGTGCTTCTAACAGGAGTGACCCTGATTAGGAAAAAGGGTGTTATATCTCTGCCTTAATTTATAAAAGAGTTAGCCAGAAATAGTATGCCATATTAGCAGGGTTGTAGCGCCTAATATCTTGATTTATTAAAATGCCATTTAGATTACAGGAAGCGGAATAAAGGTTTCAGTATTCCAGTTCGACATGTGTTTACTGAAGAATTGGTCACAATAAAGGCATATATTTTTCAATGCCTCCGTTTGTCTTTTAGCCTCTTCAAAAGATATACCCAAATGTTCCCCCATTTTTTGAGGTTGACCATCATTTAAAGCTTTAAATACCGGATGAGTACTTACTTTTTCTAATATTTTCGACACTTTTTGAATTCTTGCATCACCCATAGGGTATTTAGTTCCGGGACAACAAGGGTTTATTTTCCATAACTGAATACTTACTTCCTGAGAAATATCGGTATGACCGCCGAGAAAATTTCTCGCACCTGAATGGATAGAACAGAAATTATGATTCGGATCTTTCGTCCATACATCTGTCTTTAATGCCCTGCCTCTCGCCCAATTTCCACCCAACCAAAGGTCCTCCGTCGATCCCCAATAGGCCCAGCTCACCTTGGTGTTGTCTAAAAGATAGGAGGTTTCAGCATCATTGTCACAATATATTTTTCGACTGGAAAATAAGGCTTTTAATCTGGACAAATGGTTTTCTTTATGGGTATGAAAACGATCTATGCTTGCAATGTCAATGCGGGTGACCCCAAGATCGAGTAATTTGTCCAGTATTTTTTCATTCAGCAAATCGCCATTGGTTTGAAGCATTATTCTGGTAGCGTTGCCGTATTTGGTCTGAAGCGCACTCAATATTTCATATAAAATCTTTTTTTCAGACAGAGGTTCACCACCTGATAAAATCAATCGGTCTATTTTATCGGGCAAATTTTGAACAATCTTGAGGCAATCCTCTAAACTCATTCTTTCTCCGGAAGGTCCCGAGTTATTGTAACAATGATCGCACTGGTCATTACATAATTGAGTAAAAACCCAATAAAGGGAAGGGACATAATTGAAAGCAGATATTTCTTCCTGGTTGAGCATTTACTTTAGCGTGTAAAAGACTGTATTTGTTAATATTTTGCTCAAACCAGCGGCATGAACCTCTATTTTATTCATATTGCCCATAGGGAAAAAAATGTCAGTCATTGCAGTAAGTCCATCATCTGCAAAAAGTTCGACACTTGATTTGTCCAAAATTATTTTCATGCTTAAGCTGGTATTTTGGGACAAACAAGGGGAAAAGTGTTTTGCAGGAAAAACTTTATTAAAATCTGAAATTCCGGCTTTTACCCTATCGATAAAATAACGGTTTGACACGGGGTCAAATCCAATTTTCAGGGTATCTTTTTCAGGACTGGACATTAAAATAGTGAATTCGCCTTGAAGTTGTTTGCGGTTAAAACTAATATTTAATTCACAAACAAGCGGATTTTTTTGGTGAATTAAAAGATGGTCGTCCACTACATTATTTTTGGAAATAGCTGTTTTATTCTCCTTATAAGATTCAAATTCCCGGACTATTTCACTTTTTAATTTCCATTCCTTCTCAGCAATGTTTACTAAAGTAACTTCTCGGGGTAAAGTCATAGCACTTCTCCAACGATAGGTAGGAACCTGTTGTGCATATTGCCAGTTGCTCATCCAACCGAGCATCAGTTTTCTGCCGTCTTGAGCGGGAATATCGGACCAGGAAACCATGGCATAATTATCGGTTCCGGCATCGAGCCAATACTGCGTATTTTCAGGTTGACTGTTCACAAAACGATGTCCGTCGAAATCTCCTATAAAATAACTTGTTCCCGTTCCACCGTTGGGTGCACCGGATTGCATACTAACAACCAAAACCCATTTTATTTCATTGGTTCCGGCCACTTTTAAGGGGAAAAGGTCGGGGCATTCCCAAAGCCTTTTATCATCTTTAAGGCCATATTCAGATTCAAAATCCCATTTTTTCAAATCTTTAGAGGAATAAAACATCGTTTTATCTTTTACGGCAAGAACCATAATCCAGCGCTTAGTTGCATCGTGCCAGATAACTTTGGGATCTCTGAAATCTTTAAAACCAGGATTAGAAATCACTGGATTCTGTTTATATTTTTCCCAGGTTCTGCCATTGTCGAGGGAATAGGCAATGCCCTGGGTTTGAAAATCAATGGCGCCTGTTTTTTCTTTTTCGGCATCATGGTAAGTAAAAATAGCTACCATTGGCGGATTATCTATGCTTCCAAATCCGCTCGTATTTTGCCAATCGATGACGGCACTTCCAGAAAAAATATATCCATGGGAATCAGGAAACAGCGCAATGGGCAAATGTTCCCAGGCAATCATATCTTTACTCACCGCGTGTCCCCAGTGCATGGGACCCCAAACATTGGCCTTTGGATAGTATTGGTAGAACAGATGATATTCACCTTTATAATATACCATGCCATTTGGGTCATTCATCCACATCGAATCGGGGGTAAAATGATACTTTGGCCTGTATTTTTCATCATCCCCGACCACATTATGGTTAGCAGAGTTCGTTGCACTCACCCCCATAAGGTAGATTGCCAGAAACTGTAATATGTAGTATACTCCCATGTTTATATAGATATGTCACCCCTTCAGGGTGATAGTTTATAATGACCCGTCCTAAAAAAAGTTTACAGATTTAACAATTCTTTAAAAATAGTCCTGATACAAATTTACACTTTAATTTTAATCCTAAAATAGTTTTACTTTTGTTGTCATCA